>JAGOBQ010000203.1 GCA_017999215.1 Thermoanaerobaculia bacterium | reverse complement strand
CCCGCCTCCGTCTCGGCCTCCGCCCGGAACGCCGCTTCGTTCAGCCGGACCACCCCGCTGATCCCGAGCGCCGTCCGCTCGCAGGCGGCGAGGAGCTCCTCCGCGGTCCGGAACGGGTGCGGGACCGCGACGTCGGCCGTGGCGTCCGCTCCCGCAGCCCCTTCCTCGACGACGAAGCCGCCGCCGATCGAGAAGAACGTCCGTTCCGCAATCGTCTCTCCGGCCGGCCCGAAAGCCGCGAGTACGAGACCGTTCGGGTGAAAGGGAAGCGGCTCGAGCTCGAGGCGGAGCGCCTCTCCCTCGACGAAGGGCACCTCCCGCCGCCCGAGGAGCGCGAGACGCCCGGTGCGGCGGACCTCCTCCACGAGCGAGGTCACCTCCTCGGGCGCGACGGCGTCGGGCCTCTCGCCGAGGAGGCCGAGGACCACCGCGCGGTCGGTCGCGTGCCCGCGGGCGGTCGCCGCGAGCGAGCCGTGGAGCGTCGCCCGGACCGACGCGACCGTCTCCAGGACGCCCGCCTCCGCGAGGCCGGCCGCGAACGTTCGGGCTGCTTTCATCGGGCCGAGCGTGTGGGAGCTGCTCGGCCCGATGCCGATCTTGAAGAGGTCGAAGACCGAGACGCTCATCGCGCGCCCCGCACGGCGGGCGGGCCTCCGGCGGCCCTCACCGCGCCTTCTCGCGGCTGCAAACGACGAGGGCGCCGATGACGCCCGGCACCCAGCCGGCGAGCGTCAGGAGCGAAACGAGGAGGAGCGTCCCGCACCCCTTGTCGAGGACGGCGAGCGGCGGGAGGAAGACGCAGAGGAGCGCGCGGCCGAGTCCCATCCGTCTATTCTCTCCTCGCCGGCGGCCCGGCCGCGACGCGCGGCGGGAGCCGGCAAGCCCCCCTCCCCGGAAAGGAGCCACCCGTGATCGACGAGACGCTGACGATGATCCCCGGACCGACGCCCGTCCACGCGCGGGTCCTCGACGCCCTCGCCCGTCCCACGACGTCGCACGTCGCCCCGGCCTTCGTGGCGGCGTACCGCGAGGCGCTCGCCGGCTTCCGCTCCCTCTGCAAGAGCGAGAAGGGGCAGCCCTTCGTCGTCGCGGGCGGAGGGACGCTCGCGATGGAGATGGCGATCGTCAACGTCGTCGCCCCCGGCGAGAGGCTCCTCGTCGTCTCGCACGGCTACTTCGGCGACCGCTTCGGCGACCTCGCCGCCTCCTTCGGCATCGAGGCCGACGTCCTGAAGGCCGAGTGGGGAAAGGCGATCCCGCCCGCTGAGGTCGCGGCGCGCCTCGCCCGGGGCGGCTACGCCGCCGTGACCGTCAGCCACGTCGACACCTCGACCGGGACGCTCGCCCCCGTCGAAGGGTACGCCGAGCTCCTGAAGGGACGCCCCGAGCTCTTCCTCCTCGACGGCGTCTGCGCGACGGCGGGCGTCGACGAGCGGTTCGACGCGTGGGGCGTCGACGTCCTCCTGACCGGCCCCCAGAAGGCGATCGGCGCCCCTCCCGGCCTCGCGCTCTGCCTCTTCTCCGAGAGGGCGATGGCCCGGAGGATGGCCCGCGCCTCCGTCCCGGCCTACTACGCCGACGTGCTGCGCTGGCTCCCCGTCATGGAGGACCCCGGGAAGTACTTCTCGACACCCTGCGTGAACGAGATCGTCGCCCTCGCCGAGGCGCTCCGGATCCTCCACGCCGAGGGGCTCGAGGCCCGCTTCGCCCGGCACGCTCGGATCGCCCGCGCCGTCCGGGCCGGCCTCGAGGCGCTCGACCTCGCGCTCTTCACCGACGCGGGCGCCCGCGCCGACACCCTCTCCGTCGTCCTCCTGCCCGAAGGCGTCGCCGACTCCGACTTCCGGCGCGAGGTCGCGGCGCGGGGCGTCGTCGTCGCCGGTGGCCTCGGGCCGATCGCCGGGAGGGCGTTCCGCCTCGGGCACATGGGGAACATCGGCCCCGCGGAGGTCGCGACGACGCTCACCGCGATCGAAGGGGCCCTCGCCGCCCTCGGCCGCCCCGTGAAGCCCGGAGCGGCCCTCGCCGCCGCCGCCGCGCACCTCTGACGCTCCTCCCCCCGGAGCCGCGCAGAGTGTAGAAGGTAGACCTGACCCCCCCCTCTCTGGGGTCAGGTCTACCTTCTACACTCTGCGGGAAGGCGTCCCCTCGGGCGCTCGTTTCGGGCAGACTCCCGCCGCACCGCAACGTCTCGGGGGATCCGGCCGGGAAGGCTCCCGGGCGATGGCGTGCAGGGAGGGGTCCGCCTTGAAGAACGAGAGACCGACGTCCCCCGCGGAGAGCCGCGCCTCGGGCGCGCCCGGCTTCTCGAAGCGCGCCTTCGCGACGCCCGAGCCGTACGTCCGCCTCTTCTCCCGCCGCGTCCAGCAGGAAGGCGCCCTCGACCTGACGCAGGGGGACTACAAGAACGCCGACTTCGCGCCGCACCCCGAGGTCGTCCGGGCGGCGCAGCGGATCACACGGAACACCGTCCACAGCTACGGGCCGGCCGTCGGGCGGATGGACGTCCGGGGCGAGGTCGCCGACTTCTTCAACCGCGACGGCCTCCTCGACTACCCCTCGTCCCGCGTCCGGTTTCTCCCCGACGAGGTCCTCTTCACGCCGGGGACCCGCTCGGGCCTCGCGATGGTCCTCGAGGTCCTCGGGGCCGACGGCTCGCGCGTCGTCGTGCCGCGCCCGAGCTGGGAGTACGACTGGTACGTCGAGCGGGCCGGAAAGAGGCTCGTCGAGCTCCCGACGTCGCCCCCCGACTTCCTCCCCGACCCGAAGGAGCTCGACCGCCTCCTCGGCAAGGGAGGCATCTCCTCCGTCATCCTGAACAACCCCCACAACCCGACGGGCCGCGTCTACCCGCGCGAGCTCGTCGAGGCGCTCGTCCGCGTCGCGGTGAAACATCGCTGCTACGTCCTCTACGATTCGGTCTACCAGCGGCTCGACTACGTCGGCTGGTTCGTGAACCCCGCGTTCGCCGACCCCGAGTGGCGCGACTGGGTCGTCTCCCTCTCGGGCCTGTCGAAGATGGACATGTTCGGCGCCTCGACCGGCGCGCGCGCCTGCTGGATGGTGATCTCCGACCAGATCCGCGCGAACGGCATCCGCGCCCGGGAGATCCTCGCGAACCTCTCCGCCTGGCTCGTCGCCACCCCCTCGACGCTCGCGCAGGACTGGGCGCTCGCCGCTCTCCAGAGCCCGCTCGCGGCGCTCCGCCGTCCCTCCCCTTACATGCGCGAGCGGCGCGACTACATGGTGAAGGCCGCCGACGCGCTCGCGCCGCTCGGCGTGACGCGGACCGACTTCGGCGGGACGTTCTACGCCCCGCTCGCCTTCCCCGGCCTCGTCGGCGAGCCGTTCGATCGGCTCCGGAACGGCGTCCGCGAGAAGGCCGTCGTCAAAGACTCGGTCGACGCCTTCGAGCTGCTCCTGTCGGGCGGCGTCGGCGGGATCCCGTTCGTCGCCTTCGCCGGCTCCGACCCGGCGCGCTACGGGACGTGGCAGCGGCTCTCGTACGGCTCGAAGGACGTCAAGGAGCTGACCGTCTTCATCGACCGCGTGAGGGCGCGGATCGAGGCCCAGGGGAAGCTGGGGTCGAGCGCCCCGGCGGCGGGGGCCGCCGAGACGCCGCTCGCCGCCGTCTGGGAGAGCGTCTGCACCGCCTCGGGCTACGGCGCGCTCGACAGCCTGGACCCGGAAGCGTTCGCGAAGGAGAGGAAGGAGTTCCTGAAGGCGCCGCGCCGCGAGGAGCTCCGCCTCACCGGGACGAAGCACCCCGACTCGACGACCCACCGCGCCGAGCAGCTCGACCGCGCGCTCCGGGCCGCGCCCGCCGGCCCGGGCCGCGCAAGGCTCGCGCTCAAGCACCTCGAATGGAACCCGCTCGTCGACGCGCGCCTCGAGTACGAGGAGACGGTCGCGGACCTCCTCGGGCCGTGCAGCGAGGTCCTCCTCGACTTCGAGGGGCGCCAGATCAGCCCGGAGTGGCTCGACCTCCCGGAGAAGGTCGTCCTCGCCCTCCTTCGCCGCGGCGTCGTCCCGGGCGAGGACCGCCACCTCCTCTTCCGGGTCCCGAACCCCTTCATCGAGCAGGACGAGGAGAAGATCGTCCGGATCCTCGGCTCGGTCGCCCGGGCGAACGTCCTCTTCCACCTCGCCTGCGAGAAGGTCGGCGTGACCCCTTCGCAGAACGCCCTCCCGGAGCTGACGGTCCCGCAGGTCAACTCGATCGCCGAGATCGGCGCCGTCGTGAAGATCGGCACGCTCTACCGCGCGGCGATCGCGTCCCTCTTCTCCGACGACGCGCACGGCGACGCCTTCCTCCGCTCGCGCGTTCCCGAATCCCGGCGGGCAGAGGTGAGAGCGAAGCTGGAGCGCGTCCGCCTCGTCCCGCTCTGCGAGAACGTCGGGGCCCTCGCGCACCTCCCCGAGTTTCTCGAGGCGTTCTACCTGGCGCTCGAACGGGGACGCGGGCTCCCCGACGTACCGACGGCCGCCGTCTTCCGGACGCGCTGGGACCGCGACGAAGCGGTCGTCCGCGTCTTCGTCGCGATGTCCGACACCGCCGAGCAGAGCGGGAAGGTCGCCACGGACGCCGCCGTGACCCTCGCGCTCTCGGGGCGCGAGGAAGCCGAGCGACGCCTGGCCCCGCTCGCGAACGAGGCCGGCGAGCCGGCCCCGCGCGTGACGTTCCTGATCGGCGCGGGGCGGGCCGGCTTCCGCGGCGGCTTCGACCCCGGCCACCCGGGCGTCGTCCGTCAGTTTTCGCGTGCCGACGGCGTCACGATGCAGGGGATCCGAGCGGACGACCCGGCCGCCGCCGAACGCCTCGCCGCCGCGTTCCGCGCCGCCGTCGCCTCGCCCGCGCCCTCGCCCGCGATGACCTCGGCGGACCGCGACGCGCTCGGCAGGCTCCTCGAGGCGGGCGTGAAGGCGCATACCGAGACGCTCCTCAGGATCGCGCCCCTCCTCGCGCCGTTCGGCGGCCTCGTGCCGCAGACGCGCGTGCGGATCCGCGCGACCGGATCGGTGAGCTACGGCCGCTCGATCCCGACGTACCCCGGCGAATGGGGCGGCGGGGCGACGCTCCCGGACGACCGTGACCTGCGCGACGCCTGGCCCGAGGGGGTCACCCTCCCGCGCGCCATCGTCTACAACCTCGGGTCGACGACGCTCGGCCTCCCCGCGGTCACGAGCGACCTCGCCGTCCTCGACCGGCGCGGGGCCGTCCTCCTCGAGCGGCACGTCCCGGGCTACCGCGAGATCGTCGCGAGCGAGCTCCCCTTCTTCGTGAAGGAGGCCGCGGCCCTCGTCTTCGGGAAGAGGCTCGCCGAGACGACGGCCCGCCGGTGCCTGCGCGCTGCCGCCGCGCTCTGGGTCGACGCGCGGACGCGCGAGGACCTGGTGCTCCCGACCTGCCTCTTCGCGATGGAATACCTCCGCTGGCTCGCGGAGGACTCGGAGAGCTGGGACGAGACGAAGGAGCACGAGAGCCGGACGACGCGGGAGGAGGAGCTGATCCGCGAGACCTCGAGCGCCGCCTTCTCCGCGCTCTGCGCCGAGCGCCCCGGCGAGCGCTGGCCGGTCCTCCAGGGGTTCGTCGACGCCGAGGACGCGACGCGCCTCCTCCTCGCCCGCGATCTCCTGCTCGAGGAGAAGAGGGAGTTCGTCGACCTCCGGATCGAGGGGTGGCTCCGGACGCTTCCCGAAGCCCTCGCCCGCGAGCTGCGCCGCGAGTGGGCGCGGCTGCGCGAGCTCGGCAAGGACGACCTCGAGCTCGACGCCATCGAGCGGCTCGTGGCGCTCGAGACCCTGCGCGGGAGCCGGGGGGCCTGACCGCGGGAGAGGCGCCGCTCTCTCCGTCCGCTCGCCCTCCGGATGCGGATATCCTCTCCCGCCCGCGGCGCGCCGCGGGAGAGGGAGGCGATCCGCTGCGCCCGAGCTGGGAAGAGAGAGTCGGGACGCTCGCCCGCTTCGCGGCGCGCCACCAGGCCGTCTTCTGGACGCTGCACTCCCTCTGGGCTCTCGGCTGGGGAGTCGTCTTCGTGATCGTGGGGAGGGACCGCCCCGAGCTGCTGCGCTGGGGGCTCGTCTCGCTCGGCGCCGTCTGGGCGAGCAGCCTCGCGCTCCCCGCGCTTCTCTCGGCCGGGTGGCTCGCCGCCGAGCGGAAGGGGGCGGCTCGCAGGCTCGTCCTGTGGGCCCAGAAGTGGCTCCTTCAGGGGCTCGCCTTCTTCCTCCTGCCCCTCTATCACCGGAGCGCCGTCTACACGCCGGGCCAGACCGCGTTCATGGCGCTCCTCTCCGCCGCCGCCCTCGCGGCGACGATCGACGTCGTCTACGACGACGTCGTGGCGCCCCGGCGTGCCCTGCACGGGTCCCTCCTCGCGTTCATCACGTTCGCGACCGTCCACGTCACGCTTCCGATGGTCTGGCGCACGGGGGGCCTCTGGAGCCTCGGCGCGAGCGGCCTTCTCGCGACCGCCGTCTTCGTCTCGTTCGTCGCCACCTCCGGACCGGACCGCACGTTCGGCCGCGCGGCGCTCGTCGGCGCGCTCTTCCTCGGGCTCGTCACGCTGGGTCGCCCGGCCGTCCCGCCCGCCCCGCTGCGGCTCGTGAGCGCCCGCGTCGGCCGCGCGCTCGCTCCGAACGGCCTCGACGTCGCCTCGCCGCTCCGATCGCTTCCCGCGGGGGCGGGCGGACCTCTCGTCGCCGTCGCGGCGGTTTTCGCCCCGGCGGGGCTCGACGAAGGAGTCCGCCACGTCTGGTCTCTGGACGGCCGAATCCTCTTCCGCTCGCGCGTCATCGGGATCTCGGGCGGCCGGCGGGCGGGCTTCCGCTCCCGCTCGGGCGTGACGGTCGGCCGGCTCGTCGCCGGGCAACGGCTCCGCCTCGACGTGGAGACCGCGCACGGGCAGCTCGTCGGGAGAACGGAGCTCGAGGTGACCGACTCGGCGCCTCGGAGGGCGGGCCCGGCGAAGCCACTATGATCCAGCCGCCATGAGATCGGTCTCCTGCGAAACCCTGGTCCAGGCGCCGCCGGATCGCGTCTTCGCCGCCTTCACCGAAGTCCCGGAGGTCCTCGCGTGGCTCGCCGACGCGGCGGTGATCGGAACTCGGGTCGACGGGAACTGGGCGCTCGGGTGGTACGTCGACGAGGACTCCGAGGACGGCGACCACGTCCTCGGCACGTTCGAGGTCTACGAGCCGCCCAGCCGGCTCGTCGTGAAGGACCTGCGCTACTCCAGCTCCGAGGGCGAGCTGCTCGAGGGGATGCGCCTCTCGATCGAGCTCGCGCCGGAGGACGGCGCGACGCGCGTCTGCGTCCGGCACGAGGGGCTCGGCGAAGGGGTGTCCTGGGACGCCTACGTCGACGGCCTCGGACCGGGCTGGGAACGCTCGCTCTCGGACCTCCGATGCTGGCTCGAGGAGGGGCGCAAGCTCCCCGGACGCTGACCGGACCCGTTCCGCTTCGAGCCGAGGCTCCGCCCTCGAGCCGAAACCGAGCACCGGCGCGATCCC
>JAGOBQ010000202.1 GCA_017999215.1 Thermoanaerobaculia bacterium | reverse complement strand
CGAGTGAACGCGAGGCGCCGGTGGTCTCCGCGGGGCTCGGGGCCGCGGAGGGGGAGCGGGGGGACCCGGGCGCGAATGAACGCGAGGCGCCGGTGCTCTCTTCGGTGCTCTGGGCCGCGGAGGGGGAGCGGGGGGACCCGGGCGCGGGTCCCCCCGGAACATGTCAGAGCACGGTCTCCCGGACGACCTCCTCGATCGTCGTCATTCCGTCCTTGATCTTCGCCAGGCCGGATCCGCGGAGAGTGACCATCCCCTCCTCGATCCCCTTGCGCTTGATCTCGAGGGACGAGGCTCCGGAGAGGATCATCTCCTTGATCTCCTCCGAGACGTCGAGGACCTCGACGAGCGCGACGCGCCCCTTCAGGCCGGTGCCGTTGCACCGCTCGCAACCCTTCCCCTTCATCACCTGGACGGACTTCGACTCCTCGGGGGTGAAGCCGAGCTGGATCAGGACCTGGGGCGGCACCTCGGTCGGCACCTTGCAGTTCGAGCAGACGCGCCGGATGAGCCGCTGCGCGGCGATCAGGACGACGGACGTCGCGACGAGGTACGGCTCGATGCCCATGTTCATCAGCCGGTTGATCGTCGACGGGGCGTCGTTCGTGTGGAGCGTCGAGAGCACGAGGTGCCCGGTGAGGGAGGCCTTGACCGCGATCTCGGCGGTCTCGAAGTCGCGGATCTCGCCGACGAGGATGATGTTCGGGTCCTGCCGGAGGAAGGAGCGGAGCGCGGCCGCGAAGTTGAGGCCGATCGAGTCCTTCATCTGCACCTGGTTGATGCCGGGCAGGTTGAACTCGACCGGGTCCTCGGCCGTCATTATGTTCGTGTCGGGGGTGTTGATCCGCGAGAGGGCCGAGTAGAGGGTGTTCGTCTTCCCGGAGCCGGTCGGTCCGGTGACGAGGACCATTCCCCACGGGCGGAGGATCGCCTTCTCGAACCGCTGGAGGCTCGACTTCTCGAAGCCCAGCTTCGTCATGTCGAGCATCAGGTTGTCCTTGTCGAGGAGCCGGCAGACGATCTTCTCGCCGAAGAGGGTCGGCAGGACGCTGACGCGGTAGTCGAGCTCCTTCACCTTTCCGGCGAGCTTCATCTTGATCTTGATGCGGCCGTCCTGGGGCAGCCGCTTCTCGGCGATGTCGAGCCGCGCGAGGATCTTGATGCGCGAGGCGATCGCCTCCTTGAGCTTCGAGGGAGGGTTCATCACCTCCTCGAGCACGCCGTCGACGCGGTACCGGACGCGGTACTCCTTCTCGTAGGGCTCGATGTGGATGTCGGAGGCGCCGCGCTTGATGGCGTCCGTCAGGATGATGTTGACGAGCCGGACGACCGGGGCCTCTTCCCCCTCCTCGACGAGCTTCTCGAGGTCGATCGCGTCCTGCTCCTCCTCGTCCACGACCTCGAGGGAGGTGTCGCTCGCGTCGACGGCCGACATCTCCTCCATGACCTTCTTCAGCTCGAGGGCGTGGGAGGCGCCGTAGTTCCGGTCGATCGCGTGCTGGAGGGCGATCTCCGAGGCGACGACCGGCTCGACGTTGTAGCCGGTCATGAACTTCAGGTCGTCCATCGCGAAGACGTTCGTCGGGTCGGCCATCGCGATGGTGAGCGTCGCGCCGGTCTTGTTGACCGGGAGGATGTTGTACTTGCGCGCGACCTCGGCGGGGACGAGCTTCAGGACGTTCGGGTCGATCTCGAAATGCGTCAGGTTGATCGACGGCACGCCGAACTGCGCGGAGAGCGTCTCCGTGATGTCGTCTTCGGTGACGTAGCCGAGGCGGACGAGAGTCTCGCCCAGCTTCACCCCCGATTCCTTCTGCTGCTTCAGGGCGCCGGCGAGCTGCTCCGCGTTGATGAGCTTCGCCTTCAGGAGAAGTTCTCCGAGCTTGACCGCCATGAGGGCAATGATAGTCGGTCGCCCGCCTTCCGGCAGGCCCGGGGCTTCAGCGGGCGGCCGGAGGGGGGGCGGCCGCGGCGGGGGCCTCGCCCGTCACGCGGGTGAGCCGGGCCGTGACCGAGCCGATCGGGAGGATCGTCCGGGCCATGACCGGGAGGCGCCGCTCGTCGTCGCTGAACCAGAGGAAGAGCTTCCCCTTGTTCTGGTCCTCGCTCCCCTCGCCCTCGTGCATCCGGGGCTGGACCTTGATCGCGTCGAACGTGCCGAGCTCCGTCTCGACCTTCTCCCGCCCCAGGACCGCCACGACGAGCCGGTAGAGCTTCCCGCGCGAGCAGAGGTCGACGCGGGTCTCCTCCCCCGGGACGAGAGGGACGGTCCTCATGAAGTAGAAGGAGGAGATGACGTCCTGGAAGCGGGGCGGGAGCGTGACGACCCGCCGGCGATCCTTCGCGTTCCGCCAGGTCCCGACGCGCCGGGCGAGGTCGAACTCCTCGACCTCGTCGGCCGAGTAGCGTCCCTCGCGGGCCCGCTTCTCGAACCGGACCGGGGTGAAGTCCCGGGCGTCGATCCACGACTCGTAGCGGGTGTCGACGGGGTAGAAGCGCGAGACGTAGTCGTTCGAGACGGCCGAGAGGCGGATCCGGTGGACCGGGACCCCGTCGGGGCTCCATTCCCGGCTCGTGGCGAGCGTCATCTCGCCCCCCTCGATCTTGAGCCAGGAAACGGTGTAGACGAGCGTCTCGCCGACGCGGAACGGCACCGGCGCGACCTCGTCCTTCGGGAGCTCCGCGCGGCCGAGGTTCGGGAGGACGTTCGCGGTGACGGAAGCGGCGAGCGGCCCCCCGAGGAGCAGCGCGAGGAGGACCGCCCCCCACCGCCGGCGGGTGCGGGCTTCAGGTCCTCTCGTCGAGGAGCGCGAGGGAAGCTTCGAGTACGGCATCGTGCGTCAGTCCGGGAAGGCCGGGGCGCCCGGCATTGTAGGCCCCGCTCCCGTCACGCAAGATCCGGACCCGCGGCCCGACCGGCCCGAATCGCGCCGGGTCGGTCGGGCCGAAGAGCGCCACCGTCGGCGTTCCGGCGGCGGCCGCCAGGTGCGTCGGGCCGGTGTCGGCCCCGACGAACAGGGCCGCTCGAGCCGCCAGTCGCGCCGAGGCGGCCGGGGGAGACGGAGGCGCGAGGACGGCCGCGCCGTCCGCGAGGATGGCGATTCCCTCGGCGCGCTCCCTCTCGCCCGGTCCCCACCGGAGGACGGCGTCGATCCCGTGCGACCCGAGCGCGCGGCAGAACGCGGCGGTCTCGGAAGGGGCCCACTCCTTCGTCGCGCGCGAGGAGAACGGCTGCAGAAGCGCGAACGGGCGCGCGGGGCGCGCGGCGAGCCAGGCGTCCACTTCCGGGGCCGGCCTCCCGACGAGGTGCGAGACGTCGGGCGTCCTCTCGAAGCCTCTCCGGCCGAGGACCCTCTCGGCCAGGGCCAGGCCTCGGTCGACGACGTGCACGCCGTACGGGACGTCGACGCGCTCGCGGGTGACGAGCGCGTTCACCCTCTCGGTCGCCGTCCGGAAGCCGAAGCCGACCTTCCGGTCCGCCCGCGCGGCGAGCGTGACCCAGGCCGACTTCAGGAGCCCCTGCGCGTCGACGACGACGTCGGGCGAGAACGCGCGCAGCGACGACAGGAAGGCGCGGAGCTCTCCGCGCGTTTCCGCCGCGAACGGCTTCCTCCGCCACGCCCGCGTCGTCGCGGCGAAGGTCTCGTCGACGTAGAGAGCTCCCTCGAGGAGACCGGCGAGCGGCCCCTCCACGGCCCACGCGAGCCGGTCGCCCTCGCCGCGGAGCGCCTTCGCGAGCGGGAGCGTGAAGACGACGTCGCCGAAGGAGGAAAGGCGTACGAGCAGAATCTTCATGCGCGATTCGCTATTCTCACCTCATGGTGCTCGACGCGCCGGTTCTCGTCCTGAACCGGTCGTTCGCCGCCCTCGCCCTCACGGACGCGCGACGCGGGTTCACGCTCTTCTACAAGGGCCACGTCCGGGCCGTGCTCCCCGACTTCACGACGTACGGGTGGGACGAGTGGTGCGACATCCCGGTCCAGCCCGGCGACGAGGACGTCGTGAAGACGCCGCGGTTCCTCCTGAAGGTCCCGAGGGTCATCCAGCTCCTCTCCTGCGACCGGCCCCCGCGGTACGACGTCAAGTTCTCGAGGCACAACATCTACCTCCGCGACGGCACGCGCTGCCAGTACTGCGGCCGGCGTTTTCCGACCGCGGAGCTCTCCCTCGACCACGTCGTCCCCCTCTCGAGGGGGGGCGTCTCCTCGTGGGAGAACGTCGTCTGCGCCTGCCTGCGGTGCAACGTGAAGAAGGGAAACCGGCTTCCGGACGAGGCGGGTATGGCGCTGCGCCGTCCGCCGGCGAAGCCGAAGGCCTCGCCGCTCGGCCTCCTCTCGCCGAGCCGGATCCACCCGGCCTGGCGAAGTTTCCTCGACGTCGCGTACTGGACCGTCGAGCTCGGCTGAGCCGCGCGTCGGCGCGTCATTCCGTTCAGGAGGGGCGCACGGATTCGTGCAGTCCCGTCTCGAGGACGGACGGCTCAAGGGCGTGCGAAACGTTCGTATCTCTCTCTTCCGGAAATGGATACGCTTCCCGTACCCGCCCGTCGTCTCACGTGGCAGCGAAGTTGAAAGGCCCGGGGATGCCGGAGAGCGACGCTCGCGTCGGGAGCCGGCAGCGGAGGGAGCCTAGAGAGAGAGCGAACCACAGCACCCGAGCTTCAGGAACCCCGGCCCGAAAGGCCGGGGTTCTTCAATTCTGGGGGGTGCCCTTCCAGCGGTCGTGCAGCCAGAGCCACTGCCCGGGGGCCGCGCGGACCTGGCTCTCGGTCAGCTCCGTCACCCGAGCCGTCAGGCGCGAGACCTCCCGCTCCTCCGGCGGGAGCGCCGCCGGGTCGATCGGCTCCGAGTAGGTCAGCCGGTAGCGCCCCGGCCCGATCCGAAGGCAGACGACGGGAAGGATCAGGGCGCCGGTCCGGTCGGCGAGCCGGGCGATCGCGGTCGTCGTCCAGGCGAGACGCCCGAAGAACGGGGCGAGGACGGCGTCGGGCGGGCGGGCGCGCTGGTCGCCCAGGATGCCGACGACCGACCCGGCCCGGAGCGCTCTGAGGATCGTCCGGGCGGCGTCCTTCTTGTCCACGACGTGGCCGCCCGTCCTCTCGCGCAGCGCCGTGAGCCTCACGTCGAGGAGCGGGTTGTCGAGCGGCCGCGCCACGATCGTGACCGGCATGCCGTTGGCCCCGGTGACGAGGTTCGCCCACTCCCAGTTGCCGAGGTGCGGCGTGGCGAAGAAGACCCCGCGCCCGGAGGCGGCGGCCGCGCGCGCGTGCTCGAGCCCCTCGACCTCGACGCGCGCGAGGAGCTCCTCGACCGGCGCCGCTTCCGAGCGGACGAGGTCGGCGGCGATCGCGCCGAAGTGGGCGAAGACCTCGCGCGAGATCGCCTCGCGCTCCGCGGCCGGCTTCTCGGGGAAGGCGAGCGCGAGGTTGCGGGCGACGAGCCGGCGGCGCCGCCGGTCGACGAACCGGTAGAGGCGGCCGAGCCCGCGCCCGAGGGCGTCGGCGAGGGAGAGCGGGAGGGCCCGGAAGAGCGCACGCAGGAGCAGGTAGGCGCCGAGCTCGACCCGGTCCCGGAGCGCGCCGTGCCTGCTGGTCCTCGTCAGGAGGGCCTCCGCGCGAGGAGCGAGAGGAGGTCGGAGACGAACGACGGCTCGACGGGCCGTTCTTCGACCGCGACGCGGAAGACGGGGACCCGGAGGAGACCGTCCAGCTTCACGGCGTCCTTCTCCGTCGTCACGACGGCGGTCGCGCCGCTCTCCTCGAGCGCCCGCTCGATCCGTCCGACGGTGGCCGGACCGTACGGCTCGTGGTCCCGGAAGGCGAGGAGCTCGGCAGGCTCGATCCCGACGGAGGCGAGCGTCGCGCGGAACGCCTCGGGGCGGGCGATCCCCGCCACGGCCACGGTCGTCCCGGCCGGCAGGTCCGCCGGCTCCACGGTGTGACCGTCCCGGCCGGTCACGCCGAGGACCTCCGTCCGCGCCCGGTAGACCGGAACGCCCGGGGCGAACCGCCGGGCGATCTCGAGGGCCGGGCCGGCGTCGGCCTGCTCCGTCTTGGTGACGACGAGGAGGTCCGCCCGCGCGAGGGACGAGAGCGGCTCCCGCAGCCGTCCGGCCGGGAGGAGCGCGCCCCCCGCGTCGGGCGCGGTGGCGTCGAGGAGGACGACGTCGACGTCCCGCGCCAGGGCGACGTGAGAGAAGCCGTCGTCGAGGATGTGAAGGTCGACCGGCGTTCCGAGCGTCTCGGCGCGCGCGGCCGCGATCCGGCGCCGCGCCGCGGCGACGATCGGGACGGACGGGAGCGCCCGGGCCAGGAGCGCCGGCTCGTCGCCGGAATCGGCGACGGAGGCGAGTGCCCCGCGGCCGTCCGAGACGACGACGGTGCCGCGGCTCGCGCGGCCGTAACCGCGCGTCAGGATCGACGGATGCCGCCCGCGGCGGAGGAGCTCGCCGGCGAGCCACCTCACGAAGGGGGTCTTCCCGGTCCCGCCGGCGGCCACGTTCCCGACGGAGACCACCGGCCGGGCGGCGCCGCGCACGGCGAGAACGCCGCGCCGGTAGAGCGCGAGGCGCAGGGCGACTCCGGCGCCGTAGAGGCCGGAAAGGGGCAGGAGGAGGGGCGTCACGCGGGCGCTCCGGGAGCGCGGTCGAGAAGCTCGAGCGCGAGCTTCACGGTCCGCTCCGTCGCGCCGCGATGCACCGCGAAGAGCGAGGCCGCGGCCTCGCGAGCGGCCCCCCTCGCGGCCGGCTCGCCGAGGAGGCGGGCGAGGGCGGAAGCGGCGCCCACGGCGTCGGTCACCGCGACGACCGCGGCGCCGGCCGCCTCGACGGCGCGGCGGATGTTCCAGACGGAAGGGCCCAGGACGACCGGCAGGCCGGCCTGGAGCGGCTCGAGGACGTTGTGCCCGCCCCGCCGGCCGAAGGTGCCTCCGAGGAGCGCCACGTCGCCGAGGCGATAGGCCGAGGCGAGCTCTCCGAGCGTGTCGAGGAGGAAGACGTCGGCCGGCCCGGCCGGGGCCGGCCGCGATCTCCGGACGACCCGGAGGCCGGCGGCTCTGGCGCGGCGCTCCGCTTCGTCCCAGCTCTCGGTGCGGCGGGGGGCGAGGAGGAGGAGCGGCGCTCCCGACGGGCCGCGGGAGAGGACGCGCGGGAGAGAGAGCGCGAGGTCGAGCTCTTCTTCCGCGATCGAGCCGGCGACGAGGACCGGCCGGCCGGCGGCGAGCTCCCGGAAGGAGGCGGCGAACGCCGGCTCGGCGGGGAGGGGCCGGTCGAACTTCATGTCTCCGGCGACGTGAATCCTCTCCTCCGGGACGCCGACGGCGGCGAACCGCCCGGCGTCCTCCTCGCTGCGGGCCGCGACGGCGGAGAGGGCGCGGAGGCCGCCGCGGAAGAGCGGACGGGCGGCGCGGAGCCGGCGGACCGACCGCTCCGAGAGGCGCCCGCTCGCCACGAGGACTGGCAGGCCCCAGCGCCGCGCCGCCCGGAGGAGGACGGGCCAGAGCTCGGTCTCCATCAGGA
>JAGOBQ010000201.1 GCA_017999215.1 Thermoanaerobaculia bacterium | reverse complement strand
GGAACTCCAAGAGGTTCCGTTTCGAGAAGCGGCGGCTACTCCCGCGACCCCTGGCCTCGCCGAGATCGGGGATCACGACCCCCTTCTCGCAGCGATAGATCAGCCGGTGCTGGGGCTCCTGCAGCGCCTTGGCGATCTCGGGGAGGGTCCACTCGAGTGCGGTCATGATCGACGACGGCTATTATACGCAACCGGCCCAGCAACGGAAACTCCTAACGGTATCCGAAAGCGAATCCCTGAGCGAGGTCACGCACCGGCGTTTCCGCCTGTCGCCAGAAAGGCCTCCGAACTGATGCCGGACGCTCGGGAGCTACTGACGGCGGCGAGGGTTGAGGAACGCCCCATCCGTTCCGGTCGCAAGGTCCGAGAGGCTGACAGGATGCCTGTTGATGTCGTACTCCTTCGCCGTCTTCTCATAGACCCAGTACGGCTCGAGTTCTCGGCCGGATAGGAGAATGACCCGTCGGCGCCGTGGATCCTGCGCCGCGCGACATCTCTCAACTTCAGCATCCGAGAACTCTCCCGTCTTCGAGAACAGGACGTACGCTCGAACTCGATCTGGAGGAAAGGCATTCGCCACAGCTGCAAGCTTCTTGACGTCATCCTCCGTAATCTCGCCACCTTCTGACTTGCACTCCCCGATGACGAGTTCGGAGATATCGTCAAATCCGCGTCGAAGAACGACGAGGTCGGTCTCACATGGTTGAATGGATGCGGAATCAGGCTCGAAAGCCATGGCCGTTTGAACAAGGCCCTCTCCCATGAAGACCGTGTCGAGCTGTTGAAGTGTGATCGCCACTGGTATCGCGCCCTCTTGGTGGTCCCCCCGACTGAAGAGCCCGGACGGCCGGTACTTCAACGTCAGTTTGTGAAGCAGGCGAGCCGTCCTGAAGACCTCGCCACAGAGTTCGCAGGGAACTGAACTCTTCGCGTCATCAAGGGAGATCCAGAAGTCCAGCTCGCATCGAGGGCAGCGCAATTCAACGCCGACGCGGAACACGTCGTGGTCCAGGAGGTAGCCGAGAGCATCCTCGGGTCTCAACATCCCGCCGGCCCGTGGCTCGATGAAGAGGTCCTGATACTTCTCAAAGTGCAGCTGACCGGCCTCGTCGCGTTCTCCGATCACCTTCGTCGCCTCAGTACGCTCGAAGTACTCCGTCGGGCCGTACTTGCGGAGCAGCTCGCGAACGCCGGCGATCTTGAAGACCCTGCAGCCCTGAAGCCCGCCCATCTGCCGGATTAGGCGAGAGGCGATGCGGCCAGGCTTGCTCACTACCGCGCGTATTCCGAAGTGGCCGAAGAATCGCCTGAGGAGATCGGTCTTGTTCAGCGCTTGAAGAGAAAGGTAGTCCTTGCTGCTCGAGGCGATAACGGCAAAGCCGCCGCGCTCAACGCGAACCGTACGAGGGTCGAGCAGCAGAGCGTGGCCAAAGAACCTGTTGAGCTCAGGAACGTCCGGAAGCGAAAACGTGTAGTCGCTGTCACGGCCGGCGCTCGGAGGCTGGACGACGCTGGTCGCGAGGAGGTTCGAGAACGGAGACGCATCGGCGATCACCGACTTCGGAGGGAGTTGAAAAGACACCCTGGGGCCGCCAGCTTCGTTCTCGAGGGTTCCAAGCACGGAGGAGGAGTCAAGCCGATAGACGGCGGGAATGATGTGGTACGCGGTCCACGGATCTTCCGTGAGCCGGTACCAGGTCGGCTCGATTTGAAGAGCATCCTTTATGGAATCAGGAATCGGACCTCGTGACAGGACGGCGAAACCACCCGAGGATTCCGGCGACGGTCGCGCACCCTCGGGCGTGTCTCGGAGAACATGTGCTCGGCAGAGGGGTCCGAGCCGTTCCGGGAAGCTGGGGTCAAAGAAAGCCAAGTCCAGACCGGCAGCCCGAAGGTTCCAGAAGGTAACGAGATCGTCAGCCTCCGAGGCGCTCCCAACGTAGACGGCCCGGAGGAGCCGGCCCGGCAGCCGGTCCCATGTCAGGCCGTAGCGGCTCAGGGTAGTCGGCGTCAAGAAGTCGAGCGCATTGCCCGGAACGGGGCCAGACGAATTCAGCGGGACTTCATCGGCGAGCAGATAGGACTGGAAGAGGGTGCCGTAGTCCGGGATTGAGGAGTCCTCTGGGAACCCTCCAAAGAGAGCCAGGAACACAGAGCGCAGAGGATCCTCGCGCGTCCACGTGAAGCGAGCGACCTTCAGGTGGTCCGAGGGAGTGCTTCGACCTACGGTAGCTGCCGCCTCAAGCGGCACAGAAATGTCCACAAAACGGGGTGCCTTCGGGTCGTTTCGGTAGCCGTCGGCGGCGAAGAGACTCGGGTCCATCCCCGGCCAAGGGAGATGCGGGAATCGCTCTACGAAAGTTGTCAGTGAAGCGTCGTCACCGATGGCGAAAAGACAGTCGAGCCGAAAGAGACCGACCAGCGGAGCGGGATCCTGGGGACCGCCTACGGCGAGGATCGGATTTGCTGCGCCGCCCCAAAAACAGAGTGAAAGTCTTAGGGCTTCCGCCAGATCCTCGCTGTTTCCATGCCTGACACAAAATCCCACACGTATGGGCCGATAGGCAAGGCGGACTCCGGTCGTGCCAACCACGAACCTCATGATAGACGGGCACTCGCTTAGCGTTCGGGCAGGTCTGCCGGCAGCGCCCGGTCGGCGCCAGCTCGCCGGGGTCCGCTCCTGGGCCGGACGTCCCTCCGCTGGCGATACCGCAGTACTCGGCTTACCCTGTCTCGTTCGGGCCCGCTGGTCCCGCCGGCTGGCCCGGATCGCGTTCTTGGGTCGTTCCCGCGGAAAATAGCCCAGTGCGAACGAGTTAGAGAGTCTTCGGGGAGGCGAATCCGTTGAAGCCGACGTCACAGCGGTGGAAGCAGATCGGCGAGTGCCGTTTCTCCTGGGAGAAGGAAGCGCTCGAGTTCGTCCGCGAGAGGCTCCCGGACATCGAGCCCTACCGCGCGTGGGCGAACGTCGAGTTCCTCGGCCTCGACCAGTCGATCAACGAGGTCGACCTCCTCGTCCTCGGCCCGGCCGGCCTCTTCGTCGTCGAGATCAAGAGCATGCCCGGCTGCCTCGCGGGCGACGCGGGCACCTGGACGTGGCGCTTCGAGAAGCGCGACCACATCGTCGACAACCCGGTCTACCTCACGAACCTCAAGGCGAAGAGGCTGAAGTCGCTCCTCCAGCGCGGAAGGGCCGTCGCGGCGAGGGACGTCCCCTACGTCGAGCCGGCCGTCTTCTGCTCCGCGGCCGGCCTCACCGTCCAGCTCCCCGAGGAGGCCCGGGCGCGCGTCTTCGGCCGCGACCCGGAAGACGGGAAGCCGTCCTCCGGGCTGCCCGGCATCGTCGCCGAGCTCTCCCGCAACCCGGCGCTCGACGCCGTCGGCTCGCGGCGCCGCGTCGTCGACACGGCGCTCGCCCGCGCCCTCACCCGCGCGGTCGAAGAGGCCGGCATACGCCCGAAGCAGAGCGCCCGGCGCGTCGGCGACTACAACCTCGAGCGCCTCGTCTTCGAGGGGAACCTCTTCCAGGACTGGTCCGCCGTCCATCGCTCCCGCCCGAACACCCGACGCCGCATCCGGATCTACGCCGTCCCGGCAGGCACCGCCGCGGGCCCGGTCTCGAAGGAGACCGTCCTTCGCGCCGCGAACCGCGAGTTCGAGCTCCTCCAGAGCGCCGACCACCCCGGCATCCTGCGGGCCCACGAGTACGTCGAGCACGAGCTCGGCCCCGCGCTCCTCTTCGAGCCGGCCGAGAACGCCGTCCGCCTCGACCACTACCTCCGGGAGAAGGCCGCCTCCCTCACCGTCGACCTGCGCCTCCACCTCCTGCGCACCGTCGCCGAGACGCTCCGCTTCGCTCACGGCAAGGGGCTCTACCACAGGGCCCTCTCGCCGCAGAGCCTCCTCGTCATCGACCCGAAGGCGGACCTGCCGAGGGTCAAGATCTTCAACTGGCAGACGGGCGTCCGCGAGGTCGCCTCGACGACGTCGCGGGGCGTCACCGGCACCGAGCACCTCGACCTCCTCATCGAGGACGCGAGCGCCGTCTACATGGCGCCGGAGGCGCTCACCTCCCGCGAGGCCGAAGGCGTCGACCTCGACGTCTTCTCCCTCGGCGCCCTCGCGTACCACCTCTTCACGGGCCGCCCTCCCGCCGCGAACCTCTTCGACCTCTCCCAGCTCCTCCAGCAGGGCGATGGCCTCGTCCTCTCGGGCGAGGCCGACGGCGTCTCGCCGGAACTCCAGAAGCTCATCAAGGAGGCGACCGCCCCCGAGGCAACCCGCCGGCTCTCGTCCGTGGCCGAGTTCCTCAAGGGCCTCGACAAGTTCGAGGAGGAGATCACCCGCCCCTTCGAGGACGTCGTGGCCGACCCCGACACCGCAACCGCCGGGAGCCGCTTCCCGGGCGGCTTCACGGTGAAGCGGCGCCTCGGCACCGGCTCCACCGCGACCGCCTTCCTCGTCGAGCGCGACGGCCGGGAGCTCGTCCTCAAGCTGGCCGTCTCGCCCGAGCACCACGCGCGCCTCGAGGACGAGGCCGAGGTCCTCAAGAAGCTCAGCTACCCCGGCATCGTTCCGTGGTTCGAGACCGTCGAGATGTACGGGCGCACGGGCCTCCTCCTCGGCTTCGCGGGCGAGAAGACGCTCGCCGAGCGCCTGGAGGAGGAGGGGTCGCTCTCCCTCGACCAGCTCCGCCGCTGGGGCGACGACCTCCTGAAGGCCGTGGCCTACCTCGAGGAGAAGGGGATCCCGCACCGGGACATCAAGCCCGAGAACCTCGGCATTGCCCGCCGCGGGCCCGACGACGCCCTCCACCTCGTCCTCTTCGACTTCTCCCTCTCCCGCGCCTCGCTCGACGCGATCCAGGCTGGGACGAAGCCCTACCTCGAGCCGTTCCTCGGGCAGCGCCGTCCTCGCCGGTGGGACCTCGCCGCCGAGCGCTGGGCCGTCTCGATGACGCTCTACCGGATGGCCACCGGCAGCCATCCCCGCTGGGGCGACGGCGCGAGCGACCCGGCCGTCCTCAAGTGCGAGGCGACGATCGACGCCGAGACGATCGACGCCGCCGTCCGCGAGCCGCTCGCCGCCTTCTTCGAGAGGGCCTTCCGGCGCGACCCGAAGGCCCGTTTCGACAACGCCGACCAGATGCGCGCCGCCTGGCTCAAGGCCTTCGAAGCCGCCGACCGGCCGACGACCCAGCCGGCGGCCCCGGCCGAGACGGTCCCGGCCCTTCCCGCGGTCGATCCCGAAGCCGCCTGGCAGGCCGCCTCGCTCGAGACGAGCCTCGCCGAGCTTCCCCTCTCGGCGCGGGCCGTCAACAGCCTCGACCGGGCCGGCATCGTCTCCGTGCGGGACCTCCTCTCCCGCGGGCTCGGCACGCTCCGCCGGATTCGCGGGGCGGGGAGCCTCACCCGCCGCGAGGTCGTCCACGCCTTCCAGCGCCTCCGCAGCCGCTTCCCCCTCTTCGTCGCCTCTCCCGAGGGCGCTCCCTCAAAGGGAGCGACGGCAACGGGCGAGGGCGAGGCGGAGGCCGAGCTCCCGCTCGTTTCCTCCGTCGACGAGCTCTTCGCGCAGGTCTCCCGCCGCCGATTCAACAAGGCAGCGACGACGGAGAAGAAACTCTTCGGCCTCTACCTCGGCCTCGAGTCGCTCCCCGGCGCGGCCTCGGTCCGCCCGGCGACGATCCCCACGCAGAAGGAGCTGGCGAAGCACCTCAAGGTCTCCCAGTCGCAGGTCTCGATCACCGCCGGCAGGTTCCGCCTCGCCTGGTCGAAGAACCCGAGCCTCACGAAGCTCCGGAGGGAGATCGCCGAGGAGATCCTCCCCGGCCTCGGGGGCGTCGCCACCCTCCCCGAGCTCCTCGCGGCCGTCCTCGCCTCCCGCGGCTCCACCGCGCCCGAGCCCGACCGCCAACGCTACCTCTGGGCCGTCGTCCTCGCGGCGCTCGAGACCGAGCGCGGCCTCAGGGAGCCCTCCTTCGAGCAGCATCGCGCCGGGGAGACGTTCCTCCTCGCGCTCGACGAGCGCCTCGCCGACTGGGCCGAGAAGCTCGGCCGCAAGGCCGACCAGCTCGCCGCCGCCGATCCGCTCCCGTCGCCGGCGCGCGTCCTCGAGCTCCTCCAGTCGGTCCCCCTTCCGGCCGACCTCGAGATGCCGACGCCCGTCCGCCTCGTCCGCCTCGCGGCCGCCGTCTCGGCCACCGCCGCCGCCTCGAGCCGCCTCGAGATCTACCCGAGGGGCCTCTCGGCGGCGCGCGCCGTCAAACTCGCCGCCGGGGCCGTCGTCGGCACCGGGGAGTTCACGCTCGAAGACCTCCGCGCCCGCGTCCACTCCCGCTACCCCGAGGCGGAGCCTCTGCCCGACCGGCCCCTCATCGACGAGCTCCTCTCCGCCGCGGGCCTCGACCTCCGCTGGGCGAGCACGGCCCGCTCCGGGAGCGGGGCCTTCGTCCCGGGAACGCCGAGCTTCGACGGCCTCTCCTCCCGCACCCGCATCCCCGCCGCGGGCCAGACCGTCGCCCCCTTCGTCCCGGCCCACGAGGATGCGGCCGGCGAGTTCGACGAGCGCCTCGCCCGCGCCTCGCGCGACGGCGGCTTCCTCGTCCTCCTCGCCCCCGACCGCGAGATGCAGGCCGCCGAGAGGGCGCTCGCCTCGCGCTTCGCGCTCCCCGTCCGGAGCCTCGAGCGGATGCTCCTCGACGCGATGAAGCGCGTCGCCGAAGGCCGCCGGGTCCGCTGGGACGTCGTCCTCAGGGCCGACGCGGCCCCGCCCGAGAGCGAGGACGGCCGGCGGCTCCGCGAGCTCGTCCGCCTCGCCCTCCCCGCCGTCGAGGCGGCCGTCCCGGGAGACGGGCGCCCCGTCCTCCTCACGAACCCCGGCCTCCTCGTCCGCTACGGGCAGATGGCCCTCCTCGATCGCCTGCGCGACCGCGCGAGCCGCCCCGACGGCGGCCTCGCCGGCGTCTGGCTCCTCCTCCCGGCCGACGAGCAGACCGACCGCCCCGTCCTCGACGGGGCCGCCGTCCCCGTCCTCACCCCCAACCAGTGGGCCCGCGTCCCCGCCGCCTGGCTCCGCCGCCGGGCCGCCGCCTGACCCGAAAGCCGCGCAGAGGGAACTCTTGATCGACCGCGCCCGTCTCCTCGCAGACCTCCAGGCCCTCACGGGCCGACTCGTCGACGACCTCCGCCTCCGGGCCGACTCCGACGCCGAGACGGCGAAGCACCTGAAGGCCGAGTACGCCCGGGCGAAGGCCGCGGGGCGGACAGCCAGCGCCTACGAGGCCTGGCGCGAGGACCCGCTCACCCAGGGCGCCGTCGCGTGGGTCCTCTCGTGCGTCTTCGTGAGGTTCCTCGAGGACAACGGCTTCCTCGACGCCCGCGCCGGCGCGCCGCACCGCTTCCTCTTCGGCGCCTCGCCCGAGCTGCGCGCCCTCGCCGACGGCCACCGCGAGGAGCACCTCCGCCGGAACCCCGCGCACGCCGACCGCGAGTACTTCCTCTCCGGCTTCGAGGAGGCCGGCCGCCTCCCGGGCGCCCGCCACCTCTTG
>JAGOBQ010000200.1 GCA_017999215.1 Thermoanaerobaculia bacterium | reverse complement strand
GACCAGTGGACGACGAGCGTCCGGGCCAGCTTCGGCATGTCGGGCGACCGCCGCTCCGTCAGCGTGGGCCTCTCCGAGGACAACGTCCTCGGGCTCGGGAAGAGCCTCCTCTTCCACGTGTCGTCGGACCCCGAGAGGACCTCCACGACGTTTCGCTACGAGGACATCACGTTCCTCCGGAGCCGCTGGCAGCTCGAGCTGGAGCACCAGGCGAACTCCGACGGGTCGATGGACCGCCTCCGGTTCGAGTTCCCGTTCTTCGCCCTCACGACGCCGCGCGCCGGGGGATTCGTCTGGAGGCACGAGGAGTCGCGGAAGTACCTCTGGTCGGAAGGCGAGAGGCGGGTCGCGGGGGAGGTGACGACGCTGGACTGGGAAGTCTGGGCCGGCCTTCGATTCCGGGGGAGCGGCATCCGGACGGATCGGTTCGTCGCCGGGGCGTTCGGGGAGCGTGCCCTGTTCCGGGGCTGGCAGAGTCTCCACGGGCCGGCCTACCCCCAGCCGGAGGGGCGCGAGCTGGCGGGCCTCCTCGCGGGCTGGGAGCACCGGACGTTCCGGTGGAAGGTCGTGAGCGGATTCCGCGCGTGGCTCCGGCAGGAGGACCTGCCGCTCGGGCCGAGCTGGAAGGTCACGGCGGGGATCTCGGCACCGTTCCTCGGAGGCGACCGGGTGAGGCTTCGCTACCGGGGAGCCTTCGAGTCCGGGCAGCTCTCCGGGAAGACGTACACGTGGCAGCGGGTCGACCTCTCGGGCCGCGTCGAGAGCCGCGGCCTGGGGAACGCGGTCACGCACCTCGAGGCCGGAGGCGCCATCACCGGGTCCGCGGGCCTCAGGGTCCGGGTCGCGGCCGACCTCGGCACGGCGCTCGACGGCGAGAGGCAGCTCACCCTCGGGGCCGACACGGGCCTGCGCGGGTACGACCCCGACACGTTCGACGGCACCTCGCGGGTCGTGGCGAACGCGGAATGGAGGGTGCGCGTCACCGGAGAGCTGCTGCACGTGGCGGCGCTCGGCCTGACGGCGTTCGCCGACTGCGGGAAGAGCTGGGGCGCGAGGGTCGGGCCGTCCACCGAAGGCTGGCGGAGCGACGTCGGGGCCGGCCTTCTCGTGGAGCTCACCCGGGCGTCCGTCGCCCGCATCCTCCGGCTCGAGGTCGCGTTCCCCGATCGCGGCGGGGGGCCCGTCTACCTCATCACGAGCGATTCGCTGTTCTGAGAGGAGGCCTCCAGGACGTCGCGCGTCATCCGGAAGAAGTGGTGCCCCTTCACCGCCATCGTCACGGTCTCGGCGAGCATCCGGGGCCGGGCGAGAAGCCCCCGGACGAGGTACTTCCAGTACGAGAAGGAGTACGACGAGAACGTCTGGCGAACGAGGGAGAAGAGGAAGGCCCGGAGCTCGGTGGGCGTGATCCGCCGCGCCGACGTCCGGTGGGGTTGCAGCGACCGGAGCAGGTCGAGGCACCGCGCGAAGTACCGCTCCGGGTCGTAGATCTCGGAGAGGACCTTCCGGTAGCCGGCGACGAGCTCCCTCGCGTCGCGCCGGGGGACGAAGTTGAGCCGCAGGTCGTGGGTGTTGTTCCCGCCCGAAGACTCTCCGGCGAGTCGCCCCTCCCGCTGGAGGCGTTCGTGCAGCCGGGTCCCGGGGAGCGCCGTCAGGAGGCTGACCATGGCCGACGGGATGCCCGACTCCTGGATGAAGCGGACCTGGCGGTCGAAGATGTCGATCGGGTCGGCGTCGAAGCCGAGGACGAAACCCGCCGAGACCTCCATCCCCTTCCGCTGGATCGTCCTCACGCTCGCGAGCATGTCCGACCGCAGGTTCTGCCGCTTCCCGACGGACGCGAGCGTCTCGCGGTCCGGCGTCTCGATGCCGACGAAGACCATGTTGAAGCCGGCGGCGACCATCCCGTCCATCAGCTCGGGGTCCTCGGCGAGCGCGAGGGTGGCCTCGGTGAAGAGGCCGAAGGGGTAGCCCCGCTCCCGCTGCCACGCGGCGACGCGCGGCAGGAGCGCCTTCACCTCCCTGCCGTTTCCGATGAAGTTGTCGTCGACGACGAAGACCGATCCGCGCCACCCGGAGTCGTGGAGGAGGGTCAGCTCCGCCAGGAACTGATCGGCGCCCTTGGTGCGCGGGCGATGGCCGAAGAGCTCGACGATGTCGCAGAACTCGCACGTGTGCGGGCAGCCGCGGGAGTACTGGACGGCCATCGTCGAGTACTTCGGGAGCTTCGCGAGGTCGAACCGGGGCGGGGGCGTGAGGCCGAGGTCGGGGCGGGAGCTCGCCCGGTAGACGGGGCCTGCCCGGCCCTCGGCGAAGTCGGCGAGGAAGGGGGGGAGCGAGACCTCCGCCTCGCCGAGGACGAAGTGCGCGACGCCCCCGATCCGTTCGTGCCCGCTCGTCGGGTACGGTCCGCCGGCGACGACGGGCGTGCCGAGCTCGTTGCAGAGCCTCACGACACGTTCGTGCGATTCCCGCTGCACGATCATCGACGACGTGAGGACGAGGTCCGCGGCGGCGACGGCGGAGGACCGGAGGCGCTCCACGTTCATGTCCACGAGCGCGACGTCCCAGTCGGGGGGGAGGAGCGCGGCGACGGTGAGGAGGCCGATCGGCGGGATGGAGGCCTTCTTGCCGACGAACGGGAGCGCGTAGGTCATGCTCCAGTAGGTCGGAGGGAGCTCGGGGTAGACGAGGAGGGCGCGAACGGTCATGGGGGGTTCCTCTGGGTCTCGCGAGGCAATCGACGTGCCCACGTCCCGCCGAAGCGGCTTTCTGCCCGCTCGTTCTCCGTCGCGCGGACCTCGGCGTGGCACACGGCTTGCGCATGAACGCGCCAATGGGCGTTGACGGCCCGGGCCTGCCCGGCGATGCTCTCGTCGAAAGGTCCCTCATGGCTTCTCCCGCGGGAGCTCCGTCTCTCCGCGCGCTCCTCGTCGCGACGGACGAGTCGGAAGTGGTGCGCCTCCGCGACCTCGTCGCCCGGATGCCGGAGCGCGTCGAGGTGGACTGGGCGCGCTCGTTCGAGGCGGGCTTCAGCCGGATGACCTCGAGCCGGTACGACGCTCACCTCGTGGCCGGCCGGCTGGGGAAGCGGAGCGGCGTGGAGCTCGTTCGCGCCTATCAGGAGGCGGGAGGCGGAGCGCCGGTGATCGTCCTCGGCCGCTCCGGCGACCGGGCCCTGGACCTCGACGCGATGGAAGCCGGCGCATCGGGCTTCCTCGAGGTCGACCGCCTCGACCCGGAGCTCTTCGAGCGTTCGATCCGCTACGCGGTCGAGTCGCGCCGGCAGGAGATCCTCCTCCGGCACGCCCGCGAGGAGCTCCAGGAGAGCGTCGAGGATCGCTCGGCGAGCCTCGAGACGATGAACGCCGCGCTCGCGGCCGAGGTCGTCGAGCGGCGAAGGGCCGAGCTGAAGCTGCGGGACGTCGACCGTCGGAAGAACGAGTTCCTGGCGACGCTCGCGCACGAGCTGCGGAACCCGCTCGCCCCGATCCGCCACGCGACGGAGATCCTGGCGCGCCTCGGTCCGCCGGATGCGGAGAAGACGCCCGCCGTCGAGGCCCGGAAAGTGATCGAGCGGCAGGTCACCCACCTCGTCCGGCTGATCGACGACCTCCTCGACATCTCCCGGATCTCGTACGGGAAGGTCGGCCTCCGGCCCGAGCAGGTCTCCCTCGCCTCGATCGTCGAGAGCGCGCTCGAGGCGGTCCGGCCGCTCCTCTTCGAGCGCCGTCACGTCCTCGAGGAGGTCCTTCCCGAGGTCCCGATCCTCCTGAACGGGGACCCCGTCCGCCTCGCCCAGATCCTGACGAACCTCCTGAAGAACGCGGCCTGGTACACGGAGCCCGGCGGCCGGGTCCGCGTCGAGGCGGGCCGCGAGGGAACCGACGTCGTCGTCCGCGTCGTCGACTCGGGCATCGGAATCCCGGCCGACGCGCTGGAGCGGATCTTCACGATGTTCGGGCAGGGAACGGAGGTGCGTTCCGTGGAGCACGGCGGCCTCGGGATCGGCCTGGCGCTCGCGAAGAAGCTGGCGGAGCTGCACGCGGGCTCCCTGACCGCGGCGAGCGACGGCCCGGGGAAGGGGAGCGTCTTCACCCTTCGCCTTCCTCTCGAGGTCGGAGTCCGGCTCTCGCCAGACGCCCGGCCGTCGGCGCCGGCGAGTCCGTTCCCGCGCCAGCGGGTCCTCGTGGTGGACGACAACGTCGACGCCGCCCGGACCCTCGCGGACCTCCTCGCCCTGGACGGGCACGAGTCCCACGTGGCGCACGACGGCCCCTCGGCGGTCGAGGCCGCGCATCGGCTGCGTCCCGACGCCGCCATTCTCGACCTCGGGCTCCCCGGCTTCAGCGGTCTCGAGGTCGCGCGCCGCCTCCGGGAGGACCCGTCGCTCTCGGGCATCTTCCTCATCGCCCTGTCCGGCTGGGTGCAGCCGGAGGACCTCGTCCGCTCGAGGGAGGCCGGCTTCGACCATCACCTCGCCAAGCCGGTCGGCACCGCGACGCTCGAGCTGCTGTTCAAGCTCGCGCGGACCGGGTCGCGGAGCGCCTGAGACGGAGCTCGTACGACGGCCCTTCGACGGGCCGTCGGAAGGTCACGGGGGGCAGAAGTCGATCAGTATCTTCGAGAGCGCCGCGACGTGATGGCGCTGCCGCGGGATCAGCTCGCGCAGGACGAGGTCGCGGACCTCGCCCTCCAGAATCGTCAGCGCGGCGACGTATTCGGCGAGCCCGCACTCCTCGGCCTCGAGGAGCTGCTGCACCGACAGCTCGTCGCGGAGGAGCGTGAAGGAGCTCCAGGCGTCCGCGGCCTCCGTCGCGGGGACGCCTCCGAGCGTGCGGATGCACCCCTGGAGGGCGGCCACGTTCCGCTGGTGGCCGGAGGCCATGGCGGCGATCTCGGCGGGCTCGTGCCCGGTCCCGCCGTCCAGCGACCGCAGCGCGTGCTGGTAGGCGGCGACCGCGGCGAGCTCGACCCGGAGCAGCGCGTTGAGCCGGTCGGTCTGGCTCCTGGGTTCTGCGCTCATGTGGCCTCCTCGAGACCCGTGCGCCCGGCGCAGGACGCGCTCCGGGGAAGGGGGCGGGTCATCGCCGCCGGGTAATCAGGTGGAGCAGGGCGACGAAGAGGGCCGAACCGACGATGGACCAGAGGATCGGGAAGGCCTGCCCGGCGGCGTGGAGGACGAACGGGTCGGGCAGGTTCATCTGCCGCCCGATCCAGGAGCCGAGGAGCGCGCCGACGAACCCGAGGACGATGGAGACGAGGAGCCCGCCCCGAACGCCGCCGCCGAGGGCGCGTCCGATGGCGCCGCAAATCGCCGCGATGAGAAGGAGGAGGAGGAGGCCCGGGATCGAGATCATGACGTCCGTCCCGTCACTTCTCGTCGACGGGCATCCGCGACGAAACCAGGTTCGGGTAGGCGGTGCGGAAGAACTCGAACAGGTCGGCCACCTTCTCGTTCTCTCCCTGTCTCCAGGAGACGTCGCGGAAGCGGTACTCCGTGTCGCGCGTCTTCACGACCCACTCGAAGCACTCGTTCCCTCCCGCCTTCTTCAGGCAGGTGAGCTGCTGCTCGGTGATCTGGGCGAACGGGATGAGGACGTTCTTCTCGGTCCGGCGCGAGTCGATCCAACGGAGGAACGATTCGCGGAACTCGAGGGTCCCCGAGTCCCATCGGCTCTTCAGGATCACGATCCCGGAGTTCCGGAGCGCGAGGCCGTCCCACCGGCGGGAGCCGGCGGCGCCGTCGAAGTCCGGCGAGGTCGCGGAGGCGGTCACGGGCATGCGGCCGGTGTCCTGAGAGGCGGTCGAGCTCTGGCAGGCCGCGGCGAGGACCGAGGCGAGAGCGAGAGCGAATACACGGTTCTTCATGACGGTTCCTTCCTGTCGCGAGGCGAGGCGGCGTGAGCCGTCGCCGGGCGGGGCGGCCTGCGGCGGGTTTCGTCCCGCCGCCGGCCCGTTCAGCTGCGGATGGCGTTCCCGAGGCTCTTCAGGGCGTCGGCGACCTTGCGGCGCGCCTTGCCGACCCCCTCCTCCACCGCCCCTTCGGTGCGCTGGCGGGAGCCCTCCCGTTCGAGCTTCTCGTTGCCGGTGAGGATCCCTGCGGCCTCCTTCACTTTTCCGGTGGCCTGCTTCGCCTTTCCGCGGATCTCCTGCTTTCTCATCGGATTCTCCCTTCGAAGGACGGATCGCACGAGGCGTGCCACAGGAAGGGATCGCGCGGAGCCGTGACGGACGGCCTCAGCCCGTGACGGTCGAGGCGCGCGGCGGCGCGGCGGCGGAGAGAGACGGCAGCGGAGCCGGACCGAAGCCCGATCGCTCGTGAGAGGCGAGGTAGGCGTGATGGTCGTGGCGCAGCGCGCCCGCGGGGAGCCAGCGCCAGAGGGGACCGAGGTCCCTCTTGACGGCGGCGGCGTAGACGTCCGGCAGGACGATCGTCGCCTGGGAGAAGAAGTCGCGGACCTGCGGGTCCGTCTCGAGCCGCGCCCGCAGCTCGGAGTAGTGGCGGATCCGGCCGAACCCCTCCGTCGAGACGGCTCGCAGCGCGTTCAGCCAGCGGGGCATCGCGCGGTTCGTCGCGGCGAATCGGCGGGCGATCGCCTTCCACGAGAAGGCGTGTCGGGTCAGCCCGATGACGTGGTCGTAGAAGTCCGTCCAGGCGTAGCTCTTCGGCCGAACGTTCATCGCGTGGTTGTTGTCGAGGAAGTGGAACGGGAAGGGGAGGACGCGGTCCGCGCGCTGGAGCTGGAGGTTCAGGGGCGCGGCCCGCCCGAACGCGGAGAAGAGCGAGAACGCCGGGAAGGCGCCGGGGGTCCGGTCGAGGAAGCGCTTCGTCAGCTCGAACGGCTCCTCCCCCTCGTCGGAATCGAGGCCGAGGACGAAGTTCGCCTGGACGTACGGGACGTACCTGAGGATCGTGTTGACGTGCTCGGAGACCTCGGCGACTTTCGTCATTCCCCGGAGCGAGCCGGTCTTCGACTTCTGCCCGAGGTCGTACCAGGACTCGATGCCCGGGAGGAGCGCCGCGAACCCGTTCTTCTTCAGCCGGGCCAGGTGCGGCTCCGTCAGGATCGAGAGGCTGCTCTCGGCCGCGAACGAGATGCTCCCCGGGGGGACGGCCTCCTCGATGGCCCCGAGCGTCTCGTCGAACCGGACGCCGAAGTTCGGGTCGTGCCAGCCGACGTTCGGCTTCGCCTGCTTCGTGAGGAGAAAGCGGAGGTCGTCCTTCAGGACGTCGAGGTCGAGCGCCTGGTACGGGACGGCCGCGTCGATGCAGAAGCTGCACGTGTACGGGCAGCCGAGGCTGGCGAGCATCGGAACGAGCTTCAGGGCCGGCGCCTTGCGAAGCGTCGGCTCGATGAACTTCCATCGCTCGCGGACCCCGGGGAGCGCGAGGGGCTGGCGCGCCGCCGAGACCAGGCGGCCGCGAGGCCGGTGCGGGGCGCAGTCGGCGAGGACGTCGCGCAGCACCGTCCGGTCGGTGAAGCCGAAGACGTAGTCGAAGTAGCTCGCCGCGTCCTCCGGGAAGCAGCGCGCGTGGGGGCCGCCGAGCGCGGTC
>JAGOBQ010000199.1 GCA_017999215.1 Thermoanaerobaculia bacterium | reverse complement strand
CTCCTTCTCCGACGAGGCGCCGGCACTCCTCGACGACTTCCGGGAATCGCCGGCTCCGCTCTCTCCCTCTCGTCGTGGGGACGACGCAGAACGTGCAGTGCTTGTTGCAGCCTTCGATGACGGTGATGGAGGCTCGATGCGCGACGGTCCGGGCGACGGCACCGGGCGTGTAGGCGACCTCGTCGAGGTCGAAGCCGGTCTCGACGGGACGGTCGCCCTCGCGCTCGACCCTCCGAACGACGGCGGGAAGGAGCTCGATTCTGCCCGTTCCGAGGACGAAGTCGACGGCTGGCGAACGGCGGAGGATCTCCTCCCCTTCCTGCTGGGCGACGCAGCCGCAGACGCCAAGCAGCATTCCGGGTCGGGACTTCTTCAGGAGCGCGACCCGGCCCAGGTAGTCGTAAACCTTCTGCTCGGCCTTGTCGCGAACGGAGCAGGTGTTGAGAAGGACCAGGTCGGCGTCGTCCGGAGCGACCGACTCCTCCCACCCTGCGCGAGACATCAGCCCGACGAACCTGCGACTGTCCAGCTCGTTCATCTGACAGCCCCAGGTCTCGACGAAGACCTTCCGCGTGCGCGCGGCGTCGTCCGCGTCGCGTGAGGCCGCCGGCCGGCCGTCGGTCACCTGAGCCATCCGGGTGGCGTCCCGCTCTTACGGGCCTCTTCCTCGAGGCCCTCGACCGCGCTCCGGGCCTCTTCGGCGGCGGCCTCGAGGCTCTTCAGCCTCTCGCGCGCCTGGTCCCAGGCCGGACGGATGACGCGCTCGCGGTAGTTTCCGTCGCTCCAGGCGTAGAAGTCATTCTCGAGCCTGCGGACCTCGGCCCTCGCCGCTGCGATCTCCGCTTCCGCTTCTGCCGCTCGTGACCGAACCTCTTCCGCTCGTCTTCTCCATTCGGCCTCGGTGCGGCCGCTGGCATCGCGGTATTCCGGGATCTCGGACGGCGCCGCCGTGGGGCGGGTTCGCGCGACCGGCTTCTTGTCGGCGGAGCCTGTGATCGAAATCGTGGAGCTCCCCTGCGCCGGCTCGGACCTCTTGAGGTTCTCGTTCGTGATGACGATCCGGCGCCCGGGTCGCTGCGAGGCCGCCTCCTCTTCTTGCGCCTTTCTTGCGATATCAGCAAGGGAGCTTGTGCCTGGTCCCGGTGTCGGGGTCGGCTTCGGCGGAACGCCGAAGCTTCCGCCGCCCAACTTCTTCTTTCCCTTCTCCTTCGCTTCCGGCGTTGGAGTCGGCTGCGGGTCGGCTGCCGACGCGCTGAGCGGCGCCGCCCCGAGGAGGAGCGCAATGAGAGGGACCGAGGCAGGGTAGAAGAGTTTCATGGCTGAGTCGTCCCTTCTCGCCCGTAGCGATCCTCGAGGCGAACGACGTCGTCGAGCTCCGGGCTGGAGACCTCGACGACGAGGACGTCCTCCCCGTCCGCGAACATCCGGTGCTTCGTCCCGGGCGACACGTGAAAGGTCTCCCCGGGGGCGAGCGCCAGGAGAACCCTCTCCCCGTTGGACTCCGTTTCCATCCCGAGAGTTCCCGAGAGGACGTGGATCGTCTCTTCCTTGGCACGGTGGTACTGGTAGGAGAGAGTCTGCCCGGCGAGGATCGAGATCAGCTTGCCGGCGTAACGAGCGTTCACGGCGAAGATCCTCTCGCTTCCCCACGGCTTCTTCACGATTCGGTCGGTCGTCTTCATGCGTTCACCGCGGCGCGGGTCTCCGGGTCGCCGCTCAGGAGGGCTTCGGCCTCCCGCGCCAGGAGGGCGGCCACGTCGTCGGGCGTCGAAAGGGAGAGCGCGGCACGTGCCATGCGCGCGGCGTCGACCGCGGAGGCGCAGCGCGCGACGTCCTTCAGGAGCGGGACCGAGCGAGGGCCCATGGAGAACTCCCGAATGCCGAGGCCGAGGAGCAGAAGGAACAGGGCCGGGTCGGCGGCCATCTCGCCACAGACGGCGAGAGGCTTCCCGGCGGCGCGCGCGGCCTCCTGGACCCTCGCGATGAGACGCAGGATCGCCGGGTGCTGTGGTCGGAAGATGTCCGAGACAGCCTCGTTCGCGCGGTCGGCCGCCAGCGTGTACTGGATCAGGTCGTTCGTCCCGAGCGACAGGAAGTCGACCTCGGGTGCAATGAGGTCGGCCGTCATGGCGGCCGACGGGACTTCGATCATCGCTCCGATCGGGACGCTGTCGGGAACGACGACCCCGCGATCGGCGAGCTCCGCGCGGGCCTCCTCGACGAACGCCCGGACCCTCCGGACCTCCTCGACGCCCGCGACCATCGGCACGAGGATTCGGAGGTCGCCTTCCGACGCCACGGACAGGAGCGCGCGCAGCTGGGTCCGGAACATCTCCGGGTGGCTGAAGCAGAGCCGCACCCCGCGGAGGCCGAGGACGGGATTCTCCTCGGCGCCGGACAGGTGCCGGGCCCCCTTCTTCCCGCCGAGGTCGTACGTCCGGATGACGACCGGCCGGGGCGCGAGCTGGGAGACGACCTGCCGGTAGATGGCGGCCTGAGTCGCCTCGTCCGGGAACTCGACTCCCGCCGAGGAGAGGTAGAGGAACTCGGACCGGAACAAGCCGACCCCGTCGGCTCCGTACTCGAAGACGTCGGGGACCTCGCGCGCCAGCTCGATGTTGGCCCGGATCGCCACCTCTTCGCCGTCCCTCGTCCTCGCGAGCCCCGAAAGGCTCTTCTCCTTCAGCGAGAGCTCCCGGGTCGCGTCGCGTCCCTGGCGTTCGCGGAAGAGAGACAGGACGTCTTCCGACGGTTCCCTCCAGAGGACCCCTTCCCGGCCGTCGACGATGACCAGGTCGCCCTCTCCCACCGATGCGAGAAGCTTCGGCACGGCGACGACGGCCGGCAGGCCGAAGGAACGGGCGAGGATCGCGGCGTGCGAAGTCTTCCCTCCCCTCTCGGTCACGAAGGCGACGACCTTGTCGCGCGGTATCCGAACGGCGTCCGAAGGGGTCAGCTCGTCGGCGACGAGGACGCAGGAATCCCAGGGAAGGGTCGCCAGCCGGTCGACGGCCCCTTCGCCTTCTCCGAGCGCCCTCTTCAGGATCGTGGCGATGTCGTCGAGGTCGGAGGCCCGAAGGGCGAGGTCCTTGTCGGGGAGATCGCGGAGCCGCGCGGCCAGGGCGTCGGCGACGACCTCGACCGCCCACTCCGCGTTGACCTTCTCGAGCCGGACCTTCTTCTCGATCGGTCCCAGGAAGGACGGATCGCGGAGGAAGAGCGCGTGCGCCTGGAAAATCGCCGCGTATTCCTTCCCGAGGCGCGCCTCGACCTGTCCCGCCATCTCGCCGATCTCGCGGATCGCCGACTCGACGGCGAGCCGGAGCCGTTCGAGCTCGGCCGGCACCTCGTCGACGTCGAGGTCCCGGCGGGGCGTCGAGTCGGTCCGCCCGATGCAGACGACGGCGCGGCCGACGGCGATGCCGGGAGACACCGGGATTCCGGTGAGCGAGAGGGACCGTTTCATGCCCCTCGATTGTAGCCTCGCGGCCGAGGCTACTCGGATTCGTCGAAGCGGCGGTCGACGAGGTCCGTGAGGGCCCTCATCGCCTCGGCCTCGTCGTCGCCCTCGGTCCGGACCACGATCGGCGTCCCCTTCCCCGCGGCGAGGAGGAGGAGGCCGAGGATGCTCTTGCCGTCGACGTCCTCGCCGTCCTTCGACAGCGTGATCCTCGACGAGTAGTGCGCGGCGGTGTGGACCAGCTTCGCGGCCGCGCGGGCGTGGAGCCCGAGCCGGTTCTTGAGGACGACGGTCTTCTCGATCACGCGGTCCGCTTCTCCGTCTCCATGAGCTCGCCGGCGGCGACGATCGAGCGCCGCCCCTTCTCCACGAGGGTCCGCGCCATCTCGCCCGGCTCCTTCCCTTCCCGTGCGAGGGCCCGCGCCTTCACGACCATCGGGAGGTTCACGCCGGTCACGATCTCGACGCGCCCCTTCTGCAGGAAGGCGAGGGCGAGGTTCGAGGGCGTCCCGCCGAACATGTCGGTCAGCAGGACGACGCCGCGCCCGCGGTCGGCGTCGGCGATCGCGCGCTGGAGGCGCTCGCTCGCGTGCTCCGGGGCTTCGTCCCAGGCGAGCGACAGGGCCCCGAGCGGCTCGCCCGGCTGCGGCTCCAGGACCTGGACCGTCTCGCGAAGGGCGTCGGCCAGGGGGCCGTGGGAGAGAAGGAGGATGCCGACGGAGTCTGCGGCGTCGGCGACGGAGGCGTCGGGGTTCTTCATGGTCCTTCCCGGTTGTCGTCGCGGTGCGAGACGCGGACGGGGTACCCGGCTGCGGCGAGGTCGCGGCCCAGCCGCTCGGCGACGTAGACGGAGCGATGGCGGCCGCCCGTGCACCCGACGCCGATCGTCAGGTAGGCCCGGTTTTCACGCCGGTAGTTCGGGAGGCAGAAGAGGAGGAAGTCGAGGAGCCGGCCGTAGAACGGACCCGTCGCGCTGCCTTCCTCGATGAAGCGGGCGACGTTCGGGTCGCGCCCCGTCCGATGGCGGAGCTCCGGCACGAAGTGCGGGTTCGCGAGGAACCTCACGTCGAAGCAGAGGTCGATCGAGGGCGGGACCCCGTGCTTGAAGCCGAAAGAGAGGATCGAGACGGCGAGGACGCCGGGGTCCCCGGGGGACCGGAAATGCTCGGCGAGGACCGACCGGAGCTCGTGGACGGTCATCGCCGTCGTGTCGAGAACGAGGTCGGCTCTCCCCTTCACCTCGGCCAGGAGCTTCCGCTCCGTCGCCATCGCCTCGGCCAGCGTCCGGTCCAGCGCGAGCGGATGCGGCCGGCGGGTCTCCGAGAAGCGCCGGAAGATGGTCGGCTCGTCCGCTTCGAGGAAGACGACCGTGACGGGAAGGAGCGGTCGCAGGGAGTCGAGGAGGGGCGGAAACGCCTCGGCGAATCCGGGGTTCCTCACGTCGAGGACGACCGCGTTGCGGCCGGGACCGCCCTTACCCCGTGCCGCCTCCTCGACGAAGCTCCGGAGGAGCGCGAGGGGGAGATTGTCGATCGTGTTGTATCCGATGTCCTCGAGGGCGCGCGCCGCGTAAGACTTCCCCGAGCCGGAGAGCCCGGTCACGACGAGGAGCCGCTGTTCGTCCCGGGGGCCCGTCACGCGGCCCCCACGGAGGAGCGGGGACGCCGCCGGCCGCGCCGACGCTCCCGATCGGTCGATCCGGTCCGGCGGGCGATCTCCTCGTGGACCCGGTCCGCCATCTCGCGCGCCGCGTTGTATCCCCTCCTCTTGAGGAGGTGGTTCCGGGCGGCGATCTCGACGAGCAGCGCGACGTCCCGGCCGGTCGCGACCGGCATCCGGACGAGCGGAACCGGGACGCCGAGGATCGCCTCGGATTCCTCGTCGAGGCCGAGCCGGTCGTACTCGACGCCCTCGACCCAGTGCGAGAGGCGGATCACGAGCTCGACCGTGTGCTTCTCGAGGACCGCGGCGACGCCGAAGAGGAGCGGCACGTTCACGATACCGAGGCCGCGCAGCTCCATGTGGTGCCGGATGACGCCGGCTGAGGAGCCGACGAGCGCGTCGTTGTGGAACCGCTTGACGACGACGAGGTCGTCCGCGACGAGCCGGTGGCCGCGCTGGACGAGGGCGAGCGCGCACTCGCTCTTGCCGACTCCCGAGTCGCCGAGGAGGAGCGTTCCGAGCCCCCCCACCTCCACGAGGACGCCGTGGAGCGTCACGCGCGGCGCGAGCGACTCCTCGAGGAACGCCGTGAGCCCCTCGATCACCGTGCTCGTCAGTCGCGGCGTCGCGAAGAGCGGGACGTCCCGCTCCTGGCAGAAACGGCGGAGGACGGCGGGCGGCCGGATCCCCTTCGTGACGACGACGCACGACATGCCGAGCGAGGTGAACGCGTCGAACCGCTGCTTCACGACCCGGGGCGAGAGCGTCTTCAGGTAGTCGAACTCGCTCTCCCCCAGGATCTGGACCCGCTGCGCCCGCACGTAGGGCAGGAACCCGGCGATCGCGAGACCGGGCTTCTGGACCCGGGGCCACTCGATCGGCCGGTCGAGGCCGGCCCGACCGGAGACGAGCTTCAGCCCGAGCGGCGCCAGGGCGGGCGACTCGAGGTCGGCCGCGCGGACGTGCGGCTTCGTCTCCGGAGGGGTCGGGAGCATCGAGCGCCTAGCGCGGCGTCAGGATGACGACGGCGCCGTCCTTGCGGCGGTAGAGGACGTGGAGCTGCTCGTCGGACGGGTCCCGGTAGACGAGGACCTCGCGCTTGCTGCGGTCGAAGGCGTGCAGGGCGTCCTCGTCGAACATCCGGCGCGCCTCGTAGCTCTCGGTCCGCGGCGCCTTCTCGCGAGGCGCGGGGGCCTTCTCGAGAGGCAGCGCGGCCTCGGGGCTCCGGACGCCGGACGTCGTGTGCTTCTTCTCGTCCTTGACCCGGGCCTTCGTCTTCTTCGCCTGCGCCTCGACCCTCTCGAGCGCGCTCTGCGCGGCCGTCAGCTGGTCGGCGGCGACGGCTTCGGCCGCCCACGTGCGCTGGCGCGCCGTGATCGTCACCTCGACGAGCACCCCGCGCTTCTCGAGGCGGACGACGACCTTCGCCTCTGCCTCCCGCGGGAGGACCTTCGAGAGCTTCTCGAGGCGCTTGGCGATCGTGTCCTTCGTCTTCGCGTCGACGGTGAGACGCCGGGCGGTGACTTCGATTTTCATCGTGCCTCCTCGATGGTCATCAGGCGTCGGGCCTCAGTCCGGCGACCCGGCCGGCCCGCGCTCCACTTTCCGGATCGAGCTGGAGGGAATGTGGAGCTCCTCGCGGTACTTCGCCACCGTGCGGCGGGCGATACGGATTCCTTCGCGCGCGAGGAGCTCGGAAAGGCGCGCGTCGGAGAGCGGCTGCGAAGCGTCCTCGGCGTCGACGAGGGCCTTGATCTTCCCCTTCACGGCGAGCGAGGAGACGTCCTCGCCGGCCGAGGAGCTGATCGCCGAGTGGAAGAAGAACTTCATCGGCAGGAGGCCCTTCGGGGTCGCCATCCACTTGTTCGAGACGACCCGGGAGACGGTCGACTCGTGCATGCCGATGTCGTCGGCGACGTCGCGGAGGATGAGCGGCTTGAGGTGCGCGACGCCCCACTCGAGGTAGTCGCGCTGCTTCCGAACGATCGACTCGGCGACGCGGACGATCGTCCGCTTGCGCTGGTCGAGGCTCTTCATCAGCCACTGGGCCGCCCGCATCTTCTCGCGGAGGTAGCTTCGCCCCTCGCCGTCGAGCGGTCCGTTGCTCGAGGAGAGGAGGCGGCGGTAGAACGGCGATACGCGGAGGCGGGGCAGGCCGTCGTCGTTGAAGAGGACGACGTACTCGTCGTCGATCTTCACGACCTGGACGTCGGGCTCCACGTAGATCGTCCGCGTCGAGTCGTAGCGCCGGCCGGGCTTCGGGTCGAGGCGCTTGAGGACGTCGATCGCCTGCTGGAGCTCCTCGGCCGGCACGTTCATCTGGCGGGCGAGGACCGGGACCGCCTTCGTCGCGAGGTCGTGGAGCCGGTTCGTGACGAGCTCCTCGAGGAGGGGGCTCTCGACCCCTTCCACGCGCGCCTGGATCAGGAGGCACTCGGCCAGGCTTCGGGCG
>JAGOBQ010000198.1 GCA_017999215.1 Thermoanaerobaculia bacterium | reverse complement strand
GGCCCGTACGCTCCCCGATCTCCTCGTGCGTCGGCTCCCGACCCAGCTCCCGCTGCAGCTCGTCCCGGGCTCGCACGGCGCGGAACTGGTGGGTCGCCTGCTTGTGGGGGATCCGGATCGTGCCGGCCTGCTCGGCGAGCGCGTGGGAGATCGCCTGCCTCACCCACCAGACCGCGTAGGTGATGAACTTGACGTTTCGATTCGCGTCGAAACGGCGGGCCGCCTGGATCAGCCCGATGTTCCCTTCGTTGATCAGGTCGATGAAGGGGACGTTCGCGGAGTGGAACCCCTTGGCGTGGTAGACGACGAAGCGGAGGTTCGCGCGGACGAGCTCGTCGATCGCGTCCTTCCGGCGCTCCTCGGGCACGAGGTGGTCCTGGATGACGCGCGCCAGCTCCTTCTCCCGCTCGGCGGAGAGGGGAGGGTACTTCGAGATCTCCTGGAGATACCTCCGCAGGAGACCCGAGTCTTCGTCGGTCCGCCTTTGGTTCAAGGTGCGCACATCGTATCCCGCCGGCCTCCGTGAAGGGAGGGGCCGCCCGGCGTCAGGACGTGCGGCGTGCCAGGGGCGCCCGCGGGCGCAGGGCGAGCGCGTTCTGGGGCGGGTTCGGCCGCCCCGCGGCGCGCGAGGCGTGCTCGGCCGCGACGGAGCGGAACGCCTCCATGAGGCGTTCGACCTCGCCCTCCATCCGGGAGAGCCGGGCGCGGAGGTCCAGGACGACCTCCACGCCCGCCAGGTTCACGCCGAGGTCGCGCGTCAGCGTCAGGATCATCTCCAGCCGCTCCACGGTCTCGCGGTCGTAGAGGCGCGTGTTCCCCGACGAGCGGGGGGGACAGATGAGCCCCTCCCGCTCGTAGAGCCGGAGCGTCTGGGGATGGACCCGGAAACGCTCCGCGACGACGCCGATCAGGACATAGTCGTCGCGGCGCGTCCTCCCGCGGCCGGACCCCTCTCGCGAGCCCGCCACGGCGTCACTTCTTCTCGTCGACGACCTCGGCATCGATCACGTCGTCCGCGCTCTTTCCGGAGCCCGCGGACGACGCGCCGGCCGGGGCGCCCGGGTCCGGGGCCGGAGCGCTCTTGTAGAGGGCCTCGGCGACCTTGTAGCTCGCCTTCTGGACGTCCTGCGCCGCCTTCCGGAGCGCCTCGGCGTCGTCGGCCTGCGTCTCGAGGACCTTCTTCGCGTCCGCGACGGCCGCCTCGATGGCGGTCTTGTCCTCCGCCGGGACCTTGTCGGCGTTCTCGGCGAGCAGCTTCTCCGTCGCGTAGACGAGCGAGTCGAGCTGGTTCTTCGCCTCGACGGCCTCGCGCCGTTTCTTGTCCTCGCTGGAGTGAGCCTGGGCTTCCTTCACGGCCTTCTCGACCTCGTCCTTCGCGAGACCCGAGGAGGAGGTGATCGTGATCTTCTGCTCCTTGCCGGTGCCGCGGTCCTTCGCGGTGACGTGGAGGATTCCGTTCGCGTCGATGTCGAACGTCACCTCGATCTGCGGCATGCCGCGCGGGGCGGGGGGGATCCCGACGAGGGAGAAGACCCCGAGCATCTTGTTGTCCCCCGCCATCTCGCGCTCGCCCTGGAGGACCTTGATCTCGACCGACGTCTGCCCGTCGGCCGCCGTGGAGAAGACCTCGCTCTTCTTGACCGGGATGGTCGTGTTCCGCTCGATGAGACGGGTCATGACGCCGCCGAGCGTCTCGACGCCGAGGGAGAGAGGCGTGACGTCGAGGAGGAGGAGGTCCTTCACGTCGCCCGCGAGGACGCCGCCCTGGAGCGCCGCGCCGACCGCGACGACCTCGTCGGGGTTGACGCCCTTGTGGGGCTCCTTGCCGAAGAAGTCCTTCACGATCTGCTGGATCTTCGGCATGCGCGTCTGGCCGCCGACGAGGACGACCTCGTCGATCTGCTTCGCCTCGAGGCCGGCGTCCTTGAGCGCCTGCCGGCAGGGGCCGATGGAGCGCTGGAGGAGGTCGTCGACCATCTGCTCGAGCTTCGCGCGCGTCAGCTTGAGGCTCAGGTGCTTCGGGCCGGAGGCGTCGGCCGTGATGAACGGCAGGTTGATCTCCGACTCGATCGTCGACGAGAGCTCGATCTTCGCCTTCTCGGCGCCCTCCTTGAGGCGCTGCACCGCCATCGGGTCCTTCCCGAGGTCGATCCCCTGGTCCTTCTTGAACTCGGCGAGGAGCCAGTCGACGATCCGCTGGTCGATGTTGTCGCCGCCGAGGTGCGTGTCGCCGTTCGTCGACTTGACCTCGACGACCCCCTCGCCCACCTCGAGGATCGAGATGTCGAACGTGCCACCGCCGAAGTCGTAGACGGCGATCGTCTCGTTGTGCTTCTTGTCGAGTCCGTAGGCGAGCGCCGCGGCCGTCGGCTCGTTGACGAGGCGCTCGACCCTCAGGCCGGCGATCTGGCCGGCGTCCTTCGTCGCCTGACGCTGGGCGTCGTTGAAGTAGGCCGGGACGGTGATGACCGCTCGATCGACCTTCTCGCCGAGGTGCGCCTCCGCGGCCTCCTTCAGCTTCGTCAGGATCTGGGCGGAGATCTCCGGCGGCGACATCTCCTTGCCGCCGACCGTCACGCGCGCGTCCCCGTTCGCCGACCGGACGACCTTGTAGGGGACCATCTTCATCTCTTCGTTGACCTCGTCGAAGCGGCGGCCCATGAACCGCTTGATCGAGTAGACGGTGTTCTCGGGGTTCGTGACGGCCTGCCTCTTGGCGACCTGCCCGACGAGCCGCTCGCCCGACTTCGTGACGGCCACGACGGACGGGGTCGTCCGCCCTCCTTCGGAGTTCGCGATGACCTCCGCGGAGCCCCCCTCGAGGACGGCCACGACGCTGTTCGTCGTTCCGAGGTCGATGCCGATGATCTTGCTCATCCTGATTCCCTCCGGACCCGTGCGGGCCCAGGTCGGAATCTAAGATATTAGCGCAATACTGTCAAGTTCGAAGCGACAAAAATCTTCAGCGACGCCGAAGAAATCGCGCAAACTACTGGATTAGAATTATTTCCTTCTTACTGCCCGAGTAACCCTCGGATCCGGACCCCACGCCGACGGCCGCGTGCGCGAAGAAGAGATCGGTGTCGGTCTTCCCTTCGGGGCCGAATCCCACGAGGTAGTACTTCCCGGTCTCGCCCTGGAGGATGTACCGATACGCTCGACCCCAGGGGTCCAGGATCTCCGCCGGTCCCAGAAGTCCCGCCTCGACGATCGCTTCCGGCGAGTCCGGGAAGCGCCCCTGAGTCAGGTAGTAGGCGTCGATCGCCTCCGAGAGCCTCCTCAGCCGGGAGAGAGAGCGCGCCTTCTGGAACCCCGCAACTGCCGCGACCCGGCGTCCGGGGACGGTAAACGCGTTCAGCGCGTTCCGGTGCTGGATCAGGGACGTCGCCCCGATGAGGACGACGAGGACCGCGGCGAGCGCCGCCGGCACGACGCGGCTCGGCCGGACGATCGGGACCTCGACGGACGAGGCGCCCCTCTCGTCGACGACCCCCGTCCGCCTCGCCTCCTCGACCAGCCCCCGGCTGAGGAGGTCGAAGAACGCCTTCGACCCCTCGAACTCCGACAGGAACGTCCGGTCGACGATGTCTCCGACGGTGCGCCGTCCGTCGACGAGCTCGTAGACGGCCCACTCGGCCCGGGAGACGCGGATCGGGCCGTCCCGCCTCTCGCGCGCCCGGGAGCCTGCCGGCTCTCCGATCTCCTCGACGTCGTCGCGGTCTTCCGCCGGCTCGACCCGCTGCCCGACCGGGACCCTCTGGAAAACGAGCTCGGGCGAGCGGACGACCTTCTGGATGATCGGCCACTCGTCGATCATCCGGGCGCCCTCCATCAGGAGGCTCTCGACCTGGATCGGGTGGACGTACTCCCGGTCGTAGTCGATCTTCTCCTGCGGGTCGAAGACGTAGTCGCCGTCGGTCCAGCGGAAGAGACCGTAGGCGATCTTCCGGACCTGGGCGTCGAGGCCGGCCTGGAGCTGGTCGGCGTCGCAGAAGCCGTTCTTCAGGAGGATGAAGCCGAGGCGCTGCAGGGTCTGCCCCTGGATCTCGAGCGCCTTCGCGAGCGACTCGGGCGAGAGGCTGCGCGTCTTGACGAGAAGCGTCCCGAGCCGCGTGTCGATCCGCCGCGCCTGCGATTCCGCCGAGACCAGAAGCCCTCCGTCGAACCCCAGGATGACCGTGTCGGCCGGACCGCGCAGGGTCAGGAGGCCCGTCTTCTTCTGCAGCGCGATGAGCTGGAGGATGTCGGCCAGGGCGAAGTCGTGCAGGGTCCCTTCGAGCGCCACGTCGTCACCCCTTCCGCGCCGCGATCTGACCCGCGACCCAGGCCCCGGCCGCGACGAGGCCCCAGAGGAGCGTCCCCGCCGCGAGCCGAGCGGCGCCCGGGCGCGGCGAGAGGGCGAGGTGCTCGCGGAAGAGGGCCGCGAGGAGGGCGAGGAAGAAGACGGCGAGGATCACGGCGGCCTTCGCGATCTTCCCGTCCAGGAACGGCTCCCCGCCGGGCAGGAGGAGGTTCAGGGCGCGTCGGAGCCGATCCTCGATTCCCTGCCTCCGCTTCACCTCCTCGACCTTCTGGAGCTTCGTCTCGATGGAGACTCCGTCCTTCTTCAGGTAGACGTGGACGCACTGCGAGCAGAGGAGAGGGCTTTCGCCCGGCGGCTTGCAGAGCCGGCAGAAGGTCCGGCCGCACTTCTGGCAGGCGAGGGCGTAGCCGTGCCCCTTCCGGCGGAACGAGTCGAACAGGAAGGCCGCGACGAAAGCGAAGGGGATGGCGACGGCGAGGGGGACGGCCCACGTCGCGACGACGCTCCCGACGTGGAAATGGCCCAGGACCCGCCGGCTCCTCGGGTCGCGCTGCAGGAGCGCGATCTTCGACCGCGCCTCGTCCGGCGTGAAGCCGAGGGAGACGACCTTCACGAGCGTCGGGCTGTCGAGGAAACGCGTGACGAGCCCGTTGTCCAGGGCCCGGGCCTCGCTCAGCTTCTCCTGCGCCTCCACGGTCCGGAACGTCTCGCCGTAGACGAGGGAGAGGTTGTACCGGGCGCGCACGTCGCGCGGGTCGCGTCGGAGGGCCTCCTGGAAGTCCTCCTGCGCCGCGCCGAAGTCACCGTCGACGAACCGGATGTCGCCCCGGTTGATCAGCGCGCGCACCTCGGCCGTCGAGACCTGGGAGGCGACGGTGTACTCGGCCACGGCCCGGTCGTTCTGTCCGAGCTGCTGGTAGAGGCAGCCGAGGAGGAAACGGATGTCGGCGTCCTCGGGGAAGAGCGCCTTGACGGCCTCGAGGTCGTCGAGGACCCGCTGGTCGTAGCGCTTCTCCTGGAGCGCCTCGGCGCCCCGGAGAACCGGCGAGGCGGAGACCGAGAGGGAGACCGCCGCGCGGTCGAGCGCCGGGGCGACGAAGAGGAGCGGCACGAGACCCGCGACGGCCGCCCATTTCACGTTTCGCTCTGCGTAGCCGAGGGAGAGGACGAACAGCCAGAGGAGGAGCCAGCCGACGTCGAGCGCGAGAAGAAGGGGGAGCAGGAAGATGGCGAGCGCCACGACCGGCTCGGCGGACCTCGGCACCCATCGTCCGGACAGCTCGGTCAGGTCGTGGAAGAGGCGCCGCGACGTGCCCGCGACGAGCAGCACGACGAACGAGAGGCCGACCGCGGCGAGCGTCAGGACGAGGAGGAGCGCGATTCGGACGTAGAGGACCCTCCTCCCCTCGAGGTCGACGACCGTGGCGCGAATCGCCCCCAGGAGCTCACGCGGCACGGCCAGGTGGTCCGCTTTCAGCACGAGCCCGACGCGTGCCCAGCGGGCCTCCGGGAGGTCCGGGTCGAGCCGGACGGCGGCGTCGAGCGCCCAGCGGGCCTTCTCGGGGCTCCCCTGAGTCGCCTCGCGGCGCGCGAGGAGCGTCGCGGCGAGGGAAAGGTCCGTGAGCCGTTCCAGCCCGATCTTCCGGGCGTGCTTGACGATCTCCTCGACCTTCTGCGCCGCGAGGAGAGGGTCTCCCTCCTCGTGAGCGGCGAGCCACGCGAACCACTGCCCGCGCACCTCGCGTCGGAACGTCGACTCCGTCGCCTCGCCCGGCGCCTGGAGGACCTGGGCGCTCGCGCAGAGGCCCGACAGGAGCGGCAGGAGGAGCAGCGCGAGAGCCGCCCGCGGCGGCCTCGGGCGTGGAGGGCCGAGCCCCGTCTGGCGGCGCATCGGCTCCCGCAGGGTCAGCCTTTCGGCCTCGGCGGAGGCGGCATGGCGCCCCCTCCTCGGGCCTGGGTCGCGAGGCGGGTGTAGACGAGCTGGAGCTCGCCGAGGAGCCCTTCGAGCGCGTCCGTCTCCTCGAAGGAAAGACGGCCGCGGGTCTTCTCCCGGAGGGCCGCCAGCGTGTCGATGATCTCGCGCGACGCGTTCAGGTCGACCGCCCGCCGACCCGTGGCCGGGTCGGGGACGCCCTGGAGGTAGAGCGACGCCGTCTGCGCGAGCATGTCGAGGAGCCTGAGGAACGCCGGGCTCGTGGGAGTCGCTTCCTCGGGTGCGGGGGGAGCGGCCGTTTCGGGTGCGGCGGGAGCAGGCTCCGGAGCGGGCGGCGTCGCCGCCAGCTCCTCCTTCACGTCGTCCCGCAGGTCCCCGTCGGCGGTGAACATCCTGCGGTCCACGACCTTGATCGTCTTGGGTGCTTCTGACATAAGGCCTCGTTCGGGCGCTTCATTCTAGGGGATGTTTCCGCCGGCGCCCGCCCGAGGAGGTCCTCCGTGCCGCCCGAGCCGAGAGCCCCGCGTCCCGAAGCCGCCGGCGAGGCCGCCGCCGCCCTCGTCCGGCTCATGTCCCGCCTGCGGGCCGAGTGTCCCTGGGACCGCAAGCAGACCTTCGCGGACCTCTCCGGATACCTCCTCGAGGAGTGCTACGAGGCCCTCGACGCCCTCGCCCGGGGAAACCTCCACGACCTCGAAGGAGAGCTCGGCGACCTCTACTTCCAGATCGTCTTCCTCGCCGAGCTGGGACGGGAATCGAACGCCTTCGACCTCGCCTCGGTCGCCGAGCGCATCCACGCCAAGATGGTCTCCCGGCACCCTCACGTCTTCGGCGAGGCCGAGGTCGCGGACGCGGAGGCGGTCAAGGTCCAGTGGGAGAAGCTGAAGGAGAAAGAGCGCTCCGGGCAGGCCGGAGACGAGGAGGCCCCCTCCCCGTTCGCCGGCGTCCCGCACGCGCTCCCCGCTCTCCTCAAGGCGGTCCGCGTCACGTCTCGCGCGGCCGACCTGGGATTCGACTGGCAGCGCGACGCCGACGTCCTCGCGAAGCTCGACGAGGAAGTGGCCGAGTTCAAGGCCGAGCTCCTCGCGGAAGGGGCGACGCGCGATTCGGTCGCCCGTGAGATCGGAGACATCCTCTTCACCGTCGTGAACGTCGCGCGGCGGCACGGCATCGACCCCGAGGCCGCCCTCCAGGGGACGAACGCGAAGTTCGTGAGGCGCTTCGAGGAGGTCTCCCGCCGCGTGAGAGCCTCCGGGCGCGAGGGGGGCGACGTCCCGCTCGAAGAGCTCGACCGGACCTGGGACGAGGTGAAGCGGGACGAGGCGCCCTGACGGGACGGCCGGTTC
>JAGOBQ010000197.1 GCA_017999215.1 Thermoanaerobaculia bacterium | reverse complement strand
CCGATCGTCTCCCCGTCCGGACGCGCCGCCGCGGCGAGGAGGGACGGGTCGGGTCCGCGCGCCCCGGCGCCGAGCAGCGCCCGGGCCCGCGCGAGCGCCGCGTCGAAGCGCTCCCGCGAGAAGGGCTTCAGGAGGTAGTCGACCGCGTGGACCTCGAACGCCTTCAGCGCCCACCGGTCGTACGCCGTGACGAAGACGACGGCCGGCCGCGGCTCGAGCAGCTCGAGCGTCTCGAAGCCGGTCAGGCGCGGCATCTGGACGTCGAGGAAGACGAGGTCGGGCGCGTGCGTGGCGACCGCCTCGATCGCCTCGAGGCCGTTCGCGCACTCGGCGACGACCGTCACGTCGGGGTGCGCCGCGAGGTGCTCGAGGACGAGCCCCCGCGCGAGCTCCTCGTCGTCGACGACCGCGACGCGCAGGCTCACGCCCCCTCCGGCGCCCCCGACGGGACGACGAGGGCGACGCGGAACCGTTTCCCGTCGCCCCCCTCCTCCAGCTCGGCCGCGCGGCCCCAGACGGCCGCGAGCCGGCGGCGGACGAGCGAGAGGCCGAGGCCGCTCCCGGCCGGCGCCGGCGTCTCCGGGTCGTACGGGTTCTCGACGGCAATCCTCACGCCGTCTCCCGCCCGCTCGACGCGGAGCGTCACCGTCCCTCCGTCGATCAGCGTGGCGATGCCGTGGCGGACGGCGTTCTCGACGAGGGGCTGGAGGAGGAGCGGCGGGACCTGCGCGCCGAGGAGCGACTCCTCGACCTCCTCCTCCACCTCGAGCCTCCGGCCGTAGCGGACCCGCTCCACGGCGAGGAACTGGCGCGCCAGGACGATCTCCTCCCGGAGCGGGATGAGCGTCCGCTCGCCGGAGGAGAGGCTCCGCCGGAGGAAGTCGGAGAGGAGGACGCACATCTCGCGCGCCTTCGCCGGGGCCGTCGTCGTCAGCGCGCTGACGGAGTTGAGCGCGTTGAAGAGGAAGTGGGGGTTCAGCTGCGCCTTGAGCGCCTCCAGCTCCGCCTCGCGCGCGAGCACCCGCGCCTCCATCGCCCGCCGCTCGGCCGCCTGCGACGACTCGAGCGAGAGGAGGATGTAGTGGAGCGTGACCGCGAGGAGGTAGAGGAGGACGCCGAGGACGAAGAGCGGCGGCACCGCCTGCCCGAAGCGCTCGGGGAGCGTGGAGAACGCGGGGAACGACCCGAGGAGGCTCGCGAGCGTCGAGCCGGCGAGCGTCAGGAGCGAGGCGGCGATCAGCGCCCCGACGAGGTGGACGCCGAGGACCGAGGCGGTGCGCGCGCGGGTGAGCGGCGCGCTGCGGCAGGCGTAGAACGAGGAGAGGCAGAGGAAGGCGTAGACGAGCGCGAGAGGCCCCGAGAGCGCCGCCGCCTCGCCCCAGGAAAGGCTCCCGGGAAGCGCGATCAGGTACGCCTGGATCCCCGCCAGGGGAACCCAGGCGAGGACGTAGGCGAAGAGCCTTTCCCGGCGGGCCAGGATCGGGTGCACGTCAGTTCTTGATGTCGAGGCCGCCGAACACCACGAAGCCGTCGATGACGAGCTTCTTCGGCGGGACGTCTCCGTCGATCGGCGAATGGTCGGTCTTGTCGTCGGTGCCGCCGAAGATCGCGAACGCGCGGACCTCGACGTTCCAGTCGTCCGGCACGCGGATGTCGCCGCCGCCGAACGCGATGAAGACGGTGATCGTCGCCTCGTCGTCGGGGATGTGGCAGTTCGTCAGGTCGAGCTCGAAGCCGCCGAAGAGGGCGTTGATCTCCCCGCCGAGGAACTCCTTCGTCGAGATCGCGCGGTCCCAGCCGCCGAAGATCGCCGTCTCGTCGAGCGTGGCCGCCGTGCGGCTCTCGATCGTCCGATCGGGGAACGTCCGCCCCCCCGCCTTCTGGACGAGGCGGATCCCGAACGCCACGAGGACGAGCGGGAGGAGCTTCCAGACCGGGAAGCGGAGGACGTGGAGGTTGTCGAGGAGGAGGAGGAGCCCCGCGAGGGTGACCACCCAACCCCAGAAGCCGTTCCAGAAACCCTTCCGCTGGAGCGCCTTCGTCAGCCCGACCGCGATCAGCGCGACGGGCCAGAGGCCGAAGAGGAAGCGGGCCGACACGAAGCCGAAGTTGTCGAGCGTGAAGAGGAGGCCCGCGACGATGATCAGGATGCCGAAGACGAGCCTCACTGCGCCCGCCGCGGCCGGAAGTCTCGGGTTTTTCATGTTCATGGCCTGCCTCCGCGCCCCCTCTCCGAGGGGTCTCCCTCACCTTACGTCGGCCGCGGGGATTCCGCCCGGACGATTCGGCGAACGGACGCCGGGGGTCGACGAACGGAGCTCAGAAGGAGGGCCGGCCGAGGCGGAAGGTCCGGGAGTAGCCGTCCGCCGGGACGCGGATCGTCACCGAGACCGCCCCGGCGTCGGAGCAGGAGTAGACCTCCTCCACCTCCGGCCCCGGCTCGGCGAGCCGGCGCGCCGAGGCGCCGTCCAGCCGCCGGCCCCGGAGCGCGGCGACGAACGGGAACTTCAGGTCCTGCCACGGCGCGACGTCCCCGTCGGGGCGCCCGTCGACGATGCGGCTGCACTCCACGAACCGGAAGTGCCCGAGGTCGTGCGCCGCGCGGTACCGGCGGACCGCCACGAGCGGCGCCTCGCCCGGCGACGGGAGCGAGAGGTCCTTCGGGAAGATCGGGTCGAAGACGACCTCCTCCCCGGCCGCCGCCTCGCGGAAGACGCCGAAGTGCCGCGTCAGGCGGTCGGCGAGCGTGTAGCCCGCCTCGCCGTCGAGGAAGAGCGCGAGTCCCACCGCAGTCGCGGCGAACGGGTGCGGCGAGCGCTTCACGCGCCGCTCCCCGAACCGCTCCCGAAGCCTTCGTCCGACGAGCGGGAAGGCGCCCGCCCCGCCGACGACGTAGACGCCGGCGAGCTCGGCTTCCTCCACCCCCGCCGCCGCGAGGACCGGCTCGCTCGCCTCGATCGTCCGCTCGACGAGCGGAGCGCACGCCTCGTACGCCTCCTCGATCGGGAGGGCGACCGGCGGGAGGTCGAGCGGCGACAGGTCGAGGACGAGCTTCTTCGTGTTCGGCCCGACCGCCTCCTTCTGGCGCGCGCACTCCTCGAGGAGGAGGTCGCGGGTCCCCGCGTCCGGCTCCCCGGCTCCGGCCCGCTCGAGGACGGCCCGGAGGATCGCCTCGTCGAAGTCGTCGCCGCCGAGGCGCCGTACCCCCTCGCTCGTGACGACCTCGTTCGTCTTCCCCGCCATCCGGAGGAGCGACGCGTCGAACGTCCCTCCCCCGAGGTCGTAGACGAGGACGTGCTCCCTCCGCGACGTGATCGTCGAGCGGAAGCGGTGCGCGTACTCGAAGCCGGCGGCCGACGGCTCGTTCAGGAGGGCGACGGGCGCCCACCCGGCCGCGCGGAACGCCTCCAGCGTCAGGAAGCGCTGCGCGCTCGAGGAGTTCGCGGGGACCGAGACCGCTGCCTCGAGCGGCTCGTCCTCTCCGATCCCGGCGTTCGAGCGGGCGAGGAGGTCTTCCCGCACCTGGGCGAGGAACCCCGCGAGGAGGTCGAGGAGGAGGACGGGGCGGCCGCCCGTGTCGATCTCGGTCCGCGGTCCCGCGTCGGCGAGGAGCCGCTTGAACGAGCGAAGGACGCTCACCCCCGGCTCGTGCCTCACCGCCGCCGCCTCGAAGCCGAAGCGGAGCTCCCCCGACGGGAGGACCGCCGCGAGCGACGGGAGGGGGTCCCCCCCCTCGAAGCCGACCACGGGGTAGTTCCCGCGGTCGACCATCGTCACCACCGTGTGGGTCGTTCCGAAGTCGACGCCGAGGCGCATGGCGTCCCGAGTTTACGGGCTTTCGGAAGGCGCGCGGTCCGGCTCTCCGCGCGGGGCGGCGGGCCGCCTCAGCGCGTCAGCTCGAGGCCGGTCGCCTCGAGGCCCGGCGCGCCCCCCGGGCCCTTCGCGCGGAAGACCCCTTCCGCGGTCGCCGACGCGCCGTTCGCGTCGGACGGGAGGGCCGAGTCGGCGTCGCGCATCGTCACGCGGAGCGACGCGTCGCCGTCCACCAGGTGGAACGTCCCGCGCTCCGAGCGGACCTCCCCCTTCACGCGGACCGTCCGGCCGTCGTAGTCGGCGGCCTTCCGCTGGAGCTGGGCGATCGGAACGGGAGACAGCCCGCGCAGCGGGCGGCCGTAAAGCTCCGCCCCCGGAGCCGACACCGTCAGCCCGGCGAGGAGGAACGCGGCGAGGAACGGTCCCGCTCTCATGCCTCCATTGTAGGGCCGGCCGCCCTGCTAGGCTCCCCGCCCCATGGAGACCTTCGATTCCGTCCTCAAGGTCCTCGTCGGCGCCGTCGGCGTCGGGAGCGGCGCGGCCTACGTCCCGCAGGCGGTCCGCATCTGGAAGCGGAGGTCGAGCGACGACGTGTCGCTCCTGACGTACCTCCTCTTCCTCCTCGGCCAGGTCATCTGGCTGACGTACGGCATCCGCTTCGGCCTCGTCGAGATCGTCCTCGGGATGTCGGCGAACCTCGCCGGGAGCCTCGCCGTCGTCTTCTCCGCCCTCCGTTTCCGCGGCCGCGCGACGTGACGCTCCGCCCCCTCCCGGCGCCGGGCGGGGCCGAGGCGTACCTCGCGTTCGACAAGGAGGCGGGGCAGGCCGCGCACGGCCCGGGGAGCCTCCTCGCCGAGGCGCGCCACGCGCTCGGCGACGACGTGCACCTCGTTCACCGCCTCGACCGGATCACCTCCGGCCTCCTCCTCCTCGCGCGGGGCGACGAGGCCCTGCGCGCGGCCCACGCGGCCTGGCCGACGCGCGTGACGAAGAGCTACCTCGCGCTCGCGCGCGGCGTCCCCGAGGCGGCCGAAGGGGTGATCGACCTCCCGCTCCTCGAGCACCGCACCGGCAAACCGGGGCTCCTCGCGCGCGCCGTCCGCGCCGCCTACGGCCCCGACCGCGCCGCGCGGCTCCTTCGCGGCGAGGGGCTCTCCGGCGTCCCGCCGCTCCCGCCGCCCGCCCGCTGCGCCGCGCATCCCGCCGGGCGCCCCGCCCTCACCCGCTGGAGACTCCTCGGGCGCCGCGGCGACGACGCCCTCCTCGAGCTGACGCCCGAGACCGGGCGGATGCACCAGCTGCGAGTCCATCTCGCCGCGATCGGCCACCCGCTCCGGAACGACCCGCTCTACGACCCGGCCTGCGACCCGTCCGGTCCGGCCCCTCTCCTGCGCGCCGTCCGGATCGTCTGGGCGGGCCCTCCCGGCGACCCGGACGGCGCCTGGACGTTCGCGGCGCCCGCGTCTGAGATGATCCCGGCGTGAACGAGATCCTTCCCCCCGGAGCCCTCGAGGTCCTGCGAACCCTCTGCGACGGCGCCCCGCTCGTCGTCTTCGACCTCGAGACGACGGGCCCCGACCGCCTCACCGACCGGATCGTCGAGGTGGCCGCCGTGAAGGTCTCGCCCGACGGGGAGGTCTCCGTCTTCGAGACGCGCGTCAACCCGGGCGTGAAGATCCCCTCCGAGGCGACCGCCGTCCACGGGATCACCGACGCCGACGTCGCCGACTGCCCCACTCTCGCCGAGGTCGGCCCACGCCTCGCGGTGTTCCTCGAGGGGTGCGACCTCGCCGGGTACAACCTCCGCGGATTCGACATCCCGCTCCTCGGCCGCGAGCTCGAGCGCGTCAAGGTTCCCTTCTCCTTCGACGGCCGGCGGGTCGTCGACGCCCAGGTCATCTACTTCCGCAAGGAGCCGCGCGACCTCGGGGCCGCCGTCCGCGCCTTCGTCGGGCGGGATCACGCGGGCGCCCACTCCGCGCTCGCCGACTCGATCGCCGCCGCGGAGGTCCTCGCGGGCCAGCTGACCCGCTACGACGACCTCCCGCGCGACATCGCCGCCCTCGCCGCGTTCACCGCGCCCCTCGAGGGGCGCTGGGTCGACGCCGACAAGCGCTTCGTCTGGCGGGACGGCGCCGCCGTCTTCAACTTCGGCGCCAAGCGCGGCCAGCTCCTCGCAGACGTCGCCGCGAAGAGCCCCGAGTACCTCGAATGGATGCTCGAGGCGGACTTCCCCGACGAGGCGAAGCGGATCGTCCGCGAGGCCCGCGAGGGACGCTTCCCGACGCGCAAGTGATCGAGGCTCCCGCACCCCTGCGCGGCCTCGTGAAGCGCCGCCACCACCTGGTGCGGATCGCGCTCCTCACGCTCGGCTGGACGCTCCTCGTGGCCGTCCTCGCCGGCGGCCTCATCCCGTTCGTCCAGGGATGGCGCTTCGCGGTCGCCGGCGCGCTGATCCTCTACGTCGAGAGCCGCTGGTTCCAGCGCAAGATCCGCCGCTGGCGCCAGCGCCACCCGCGCGTCGAGAAGGTCTGGCTGAAGCTGAAGACCTGGCGCCGAAGCCGGCGAAAGCCGCGCAACGGAGCGGCGCCGCCGGCCGAGCCGTAGCGCGTCCGGCGCGAAGTCGCGCGGTCCGCGCGGGAGGAGAATCCCTCCGTGACGAAGCGGCGGCTCGCCCTCGCGCTCCTCGTCCTCGCCGTCTCCCCCGTCCGCACCGACTCCCCGGCTCCGCTCATCGGCTACACCGGCCCGGCGGAAGTCTTCGCCCGCGGCCGCGTCTCCTCGGAGTTCAGCGAGGTCAAGGTCGCCCTCAGCCCCGACGGCACGCGCGTCCTCTGGGGATCCACGAACCGGCCGGGCGGCCCGGGCGGCTGGGACCTCTGGGAAAGCCGCAAGGAGGGCGCCGCCTGGAGCGCTCCTTCGGCCGCCCCCTTCTGCTCGCCGCAGAACGACTTCGACCCCTCGTTCGCGCCCGACGGAAGCGGCGTCTTCTTCTTCAGCAACCGCCCCGGGGGCTCCGGCGGGGACGACCTCTGGTTCGCGCCGCTCGACCCCTCTTCCGGCCGGTACGGCTCCGCACGCAACCTCGGCCCTCGCGTGAACTCGCCGGGAGACGAGTGGGCGCCCGTCGTCAGCCCCGACGGCTCGACGCTCCTCTTCGCGACGGACGGTCGGCCCGGGGCGGGCCTTCACGACCTCTTCGTGTCGCGGCTCGTCGACGGGGAGTGGGGCGAGCCGCTCCCGCTGCCCGTCGTGAACGGCCCCGACGAGGACTTCGACGCCGCCTATCTCGACGACGGCCGCAGCCTCGTCTTCACGCGACGGGCAAAGGACCAGGAGGGCGCCGACCTCTGGCTCGCGGCGTGGCACGACGGTCGATACGCCCCGCCACGCCGACTCGGCCCCGAGGTCAATGCCGCGAAGAGCTGGAACCTCGGTCCCTCCACGACCGCGGCAGAGCCCGGCGTCCTCTACTTCTCCTCGCACAGGCCCGACGACAACGCCGGGCGCCTCGACATCTACCGGATCGGCTATCGGCTCGTGACGGCGCCCGCCGACGCGGCCGACATCCCCGAACCTGATCTCCGGCCCGCGTCACGGAAGGAGACCGGGGACCGGCCGTAGGCGGCGCTCGACGCCTCGGAAGGTCGCGCCCCAGGCGAGCCTCTTCGTGTCGGCCGTTTCCCGTACCTGCCCTCGCCGCGCGGTCCGGAGCCGACGCTCCGCCCCGCGCCCCGTCTTCATCTCAGACCGCGCGAAGCGCGCACCGCGAAGG
>JAGOBQ010000196.1 GCA_017999215.1 Thermoanaerobaculia bacterium | reverse complement strand
GGCGCCGGCGAGGGCGTCGCGCTCGATTTCGCCGTGACGATCCGCGCGAAGGTCGTGAAGCTGGAGATGCCCGAGGCGGGCGAGCTCGACGTGGCCGAGGCCGACAAGATCGGCTCCGGCGGCCGCGGCATCAAGGGGCCCGAGGGCTGGCCGGTCCTGAAGGCGCTCTGCCACGAGCTGGGCGCCGCCCTCGGTGCCTCGCGCGCCGCGGTCGACGCGGGGTGGATCGGGCACGAGCACCAGGTGGGGCAGACGGGCAAGGTCGTCTCGCCGACGCTCTACATCGCCTGCGGCATCTCGGGGGCCATCCAGCACATGGCCGGCATGGGCTCCTCGAAGGTGATCGTGGCGATCAACAAGGACGCCGACGCGCCGATCTTCAAGGCCGCGACCTACGGCATCGTGGGCGACCTCTTCCAGATCGTCCCGGCGCTGACCGAGGCGGTTCGGAAGGCGAAGGCTTAAGCAGCGTTGCGTTGGGCCGGGGGCTGCGTGCAGTCCCCGGGGCCCGAAGAAACGTAAAGGGCGGCCGCGAGGCCGCCCTTTACGCTTCCCTGGGGGTCCGGAGCGCTACTGCTCGGGAGTCTCTCCCGTCACGTTGGCGGTGAAGTCGGTGTAGCCGATGCCGCAGCCGTTCACCCAGAGGATCCGGATGATGTCGATTCCGGTGTAGGGGCCGGCCCGGTAGATGAAGCGCCCCGGGACGTTCAGGTCGCGCGAGAACATCCCGCGGCTCTGGACCTGCACGTAGGCGAACCGGACGTCGTCGAGCGAGGGGACGGAGGCCGGGTTGACGTCGATGACGACCTGCGTCCCGCCGGCGACGGCCACGGCGCCCGGCGTGATCGTCGGGACGTAGAGCTGCGGGTCGATCGGGACCGTGACGGTGGCCGTCGTCTCGGTGCCGTCGAGGCTGAAGGCGGTGAGGACGAACGAGGTCGTCGCGGTGAGCGTCACCTCGACTCCGCCGTTCGCGACGAAGTTCTCGTCGAGGCCGGCGATGGAGACGCCGATGGCGTTCTCGGTCCGCCAGGTGAGGAGGAAGTTGGTGGAGGGGGCGCAGCCGCGCTCCGGGATCGCCTCGAAGCTGAGGATCCGCGGCGCTCCGGGGAGGACGACGTGGGCCGTGAACTCCGCGCTCGCCCCGCCGCAGGAGCCGGTCGCCGTGATCTTCACGACGTCGGTCCCCGGCGACGTCCCGGCGGTGTAGATGAAGGAGGTCCCCTGGACGGTGAAGGTGGAGCCGGTCGACTCGCGGGAGACGAACTCGACGGTGACCGGGCCCGTTCCGACGGGGAGGATCCCGGTGACGACGCCGCTCGTCGGGAGCGTGGCCGAAGCGGGCGCCGGCGTCGGCGCCGGCGTCGACGGCGTGATCGTGATCCGGAGGGGCCGGATCGTCGACTGTCCGGTGGAGGAGGTGGCCGTGAGGATGAAGTCGCCGGTGGCGTGGACGGTCGTCTTCACGGAGCCGGTGGCGGGGAGGTCGTTGCCGACGCCGCTGATGCTCACCTTCGCGGCGCCCGACGTCTCCCACGAGAACGTCGTCTCGAGCGGGGCGCAGCCGGTGGCCGGGCTCGCCGTGAAGGAGGCGATCGTCGGAGCCGTGGAGAAGGCGTTGCGCTTGACGGCGAGCGGGATCGCCGTCCCGTCGCTCGTCTGGTTGTCGTTCCGGATGGCGTACGGATAGCCCTGGCCGGAAAGGAGGCGCAGGCGGAGCGCGAGGCCCGCCTTGCCGACGGCGGCGGGGACGAGCGTCGCGAGGGAGGCCTGGGCCGCGCTTCCGGGGGCGGTCTCGATCGTGCCCGACCCGACGAGGGCGCCCGACGAGAAGAGCGCGATCTCGAGCCGGCAGGGCTGGGAGGCGGTGTCGACGCAGACGACGCCGGCGTTCGTCCGGGCGTGGCCGGCGCCGCTTTCGGAGGAGGCCTCGGCGCCTCCGCCCGTCGCCTCGTCCCCCGGTCCGAGCAGCTCGGAGGGCGCGGCCGCTCCGAGGCTGACGCCGTAGCGTCCCGCGGAGGCGTCGTTGTACGTCTCCGACCAGGCCGAGACGGGAACGTCGGAGCGGACGTGGAAGAGGAACGCGCCCTTCTCGGCGACCTCCTCGGGAGCCGGCACGAGCGCGACGCCGTTCGCCGCGAACGTGAAGGGCACCGTGGCGAGGACCTTGCCGCCGGCCAGGAACTCCACCGCGCCCACCGCGGGTGCGGGCCCCGTGACGTAGACGACCGTGTCGAAACGGGCGCTCTGGTTTCCCGTCCCCTTCGCGCCCGGCCCGCCCCAGAGCTCGGTCCCCTGCGGCGCGGCAAGGGCACCGAGCAGCACGGCCGGCGTCAGCGCGGCGAGCCCGAGCAGTACGGTGAGAACGAGGAACGACGATGTCTTTCTCATCAGCCTGGCTCCGATCCCGTCGGATTCGTTGGGCCTTCGAAACTTAGCCGGCATCATACACCCCGCGACGCGGCCGGCGGGGCCCGCGAACCAGGGGCCGGCGGCCCGTCTCCTGAGCTATCCTTTCCTTTGATGATGCCGACCGAAGCCTCCTGGCTCGGGGTCCCGGGGACCCTCGTCTTCGCCCTCGTCCTCATCGGCGCGATCGCGACGTTCGCCTACACGGCCTCCCGGCGGTGGCAGCTCCTGACGATCGGAGGTCCCCACGAGGTCCGGTGGGACCGGCCGATCGAACGGCTGAAGGGGCTCCTCGAGCTCGGGATCTTCCAGAAGAAGATGTGGTGGGACGGCTATGCCGGGCTCTACCACATGCTCATCTTCAGCGGCTTCGTCGTCCTCTCGGTGCGGACCCTCTCGCTCGTCTTCGAGGGGCTCTTCCCGAAGGCCGGGATGCCGTTCCTGCCCGTCGGGGCGTGGCAGGCGTACCTCCTCCTGAAGGACGTCGTCCTCGTGACGACGCTCGTCGGCGTCGTCCTGGCTCTCGGGCGGCGCTACCTCTTCCGGAAGGAGCGGCTCGACCCGTCGTTCGACGCGGGGCTGATCCTCGTCCTGATCGGCTTCCTGATGGCGACCGACCTCCTCGCCGGGGCGGCGAAGTTCGCGCTCGCTCCGGAACATGCGTCGGCGTGGGAGCCGTTCACGGCGGCGCTCTCGGGTCTTCTCGCGGGCGCGGCGCCGGGGACGCTCCAGGCGCTCTTTTCCTGGTGCTGGTGGCTCCACCTCGTCGCGATCCTCGTCTTCCTGAACTACCTGCCGTTCGCGAAGCACTTCCACGTCCTCACGGCGCTCCCGAACATCTTCCTCCGCAAGCTCGACGCCCCCGGGAAGCTCCCGACGGTCGACATCGAGAAGGCGGCGGAGGCGGAGAAGTTCGGCGTCGCGAAAGTCGAAGACTTCACCTGGAAGCAGCGCCTCGACCTCTTCACGTGCACGGAGTGCGGGCGCTGTCGCGAGGTCTGCCCGACGCACCTGACGGGGAAGCCGCTGACGCCCAAGGGCTTCCTGAAGGACGTGCGGACGGCGCTCTACACGGTCGCCGGCGACCTCGTCGACACGGCGGCGGGGCGCGCCGACGCGGGCGCGGAGGCGAGGCTCGAGGAGAGGAAGCCCCTCATCGGCGGCTGGGTCGACGAGGAGACGATCTGGGCCTGCACGACCTGCCGCTACTGCGAGTCGGCCTGCCCCGTGACGATCACCTACACCGACAAGATCGTCGAGATGCGCCGGCACCTCGTCCTCGAGAAGAGCGAGTTCCCGAAGGAGGCGCAGACGGCGTTCAACGGCATGGAGCGGCAGGGGAACCCCTGGAACCTTCCGGCCGCCGACCGCGACGCCTGGACGGGCGAGCTCGACTTCGAGATCCCGGTCCTCGGCGCGATGGACGAGGCCGAGCGGGCCTCCGTCGAGGTCCTCTTCTGGGTCGGCTGCGCCGGCTCGTACGAGGACCGGGGCAGGAAGGTCTCCCGCGCCCTCGCGCGGCTCCTCCACGAGGGGGGCGTGAAGTTCGCGATCCTCGGCGCCGAGGAGACGTGCAACGGCGACTCGGCGCGCCGCCTCGGCAACGAGTACCTCTTCCAGACGCTCGCGCAGCAGAACGTCGAGACGCTGAACGGCTACGGCGTGAAGCGGATCGTCACGAACTGCCCGCACTGCTTCAACACGCTGAAGAACGAGTACCCCGACTTCGGCGGGACGTTCGAGGTGATCCACGGGACCGAGCTCGTGGCCCTTCTCCTGGCCGAGGGGCGCCTGAAGCTGACCGAGAGCGTCGCGAAGTCGATCTCCTTCCACGACGCCTGCTATCTCGGCCGGCACAACGACGTCTACGACGCGCCGCGGGAGGTCCTGGCCGCGATCCCCGGCCTGACGCTGACGGAGCTGCCGCGGACCGGGAAGAACGGCCTCTGCTGCGGCGCCGGCGGCGGGCGGATGTGGCTCGACGAGAAGATCGGGACCCGGATCAACCAGCTCCGCTACGAGGAGATCGAGGCGGCCGGGACGGACCTCGTCGGCGTCTCGTGCCCGTTCTGCATGGTGATGCTCGGGAACGCCCAGACGGAGATGTCGGGGAAGACCCAGCCGTTCGACGTCCTGGAGCTCGCCGCCCAGGCCCTGCCGGCGCACCCGGGCGCCGGGGCGAGCTGACGGGAAACCCGAGGAGGCGACGTGGCGGATCCGAAGAAGCCCGACCGCAAGGTGCCGTCGAACCCGTACGTCACGGGTCCGACGAGAATCCTCGACGCCTCCTCGTCCAGCCCCTCCGCCCGGGGAGGGGGAGAGGCGACCCGCCCGGGGGTGCGTCCCGAGCTCGTCACCGACGGGATGAAGGCCCATCGGCGCGAGATCGAGAAGCGCAAGCGCCAGGCCTCGATCGAGAAGATGCACCTCGAGATCCAGACGGCCGACGAGAGGAAGGCGATCTGGAAGTGGACGTTCCGGGTCGTCCTCGTCCTCTTGATCTTCTTCGCCTACCGGAAGATGCAGGACGCCTACGGAAACCAGTGGCCGATGTGGGAGACGTGGATCGTCCTGGCCATCGTCCTCTTCGTGGGGATCGGCTGGCTGCTCTGGTACCTCAACAAGACCGAGCTGTAAGGATCGCGGGGGAACGCCGTTCCCCCGGATCTCGCGCCTGAGCCGGCGGTCCGGCGGAGGTCAGTCGGCGTCGAAGGGGCTGCGGGGGCGGCCCGGCGGCTCCTTCTGGGCCTTCTGGAGCGCCTCGCGGAACGTCTTCTCCAGGATCTCGCTCTTGTGCTTCTCCCGCTCGACGTTCGCGGCGAAGAGGTCCTCCGCGCGCTCCTTGCGGCGGGCGATCTCCGCGGCCGCCTCCTCGATCGATCCGAGCTTCCGCTTCGCGGCCGCCGGCTCGTGGGAGAGGACGGCGCCGGTCTCCCGGTCCACCTTCAGCGTGGAGTCGCAGTCGGGACACTGGATCACGAAGACGTCGCCCATGGGTCGATTATCCTCGACCGATGCCGTCGGGGTGGAAAGAGCGTCTCTCGGAGCTCGGGATCGCGCGCCGGCGGCGACCGGCCGCCGCGCGGCGGGTTCCCTCGCGACCCGCGACGACGCCGAAGGGGCGCGCCGGCGAGGACGAGGCGGCGCGCTTCCTCGAGGGGCGCGGCCTGGTGCTCCTCGCGCGGAACGTCTGCGCCGGAGGGGGAGAGCTCGACCTCGTGGCGGCGGACGGCCGGTGCGTCGTCTTCGTCGAGGTGAAGTGGCGGCGCGACGCGAGCCGTGGGACGCCGGCTGAGGCGGTCACTTCCGCCAAGAGGAGAAGGCTCCTCTCGGCGGCCCGCGCCTGGCTCGCGGCGAACCCGTCCGGCGCGCGGCGCGACGTGAGGTTCGACGTCGTGGCGATCGAGGGGACGGCCGGAACGATCGACTGGATCCAAGGAGCGTTCGATGCGACGGAATGAGCGGAGGGCCCCGGCGCGGGGAGCGGGATTCGCGGCGATCGCCGCCGTGGCGGTGATCGTCGGGCTCGTTCCGGCAGGCGCCGAGGCCGGGCTGCGGCTCGAGGGAGACGGCGGCGCCGGGGCGGACGTCCGGGCGTTCGCGTCGGGGGCAGGCGGATTCTGGGCCGGGACGCGGAGCGGAGTCTTCCGCGGCACGTCGCTCGAGGCGGCGTGGCGCCTCGACGGTCTCACCGGGAAGCCCGTGTCGTCGGTCGCGACGCTCGGGGACGAGGTCTTTGCGGCGACGGGCGAAGAGCTCTGGCGGCGCTCCGCGAACGGAAGCTGGAGCCTCGAGTCGCTCCCGTCGAGCGTCGCCTTCCCGACGACGCTCGCGGTCGACGCCTCGGGAACGCTCTGGGTCGGCGGGCTCGGCGTCTGGCGGCGCTCCGGCGCCTCGTGGTCGGCCGCGCCGTCGCCGGGGGTCGGGATCGTCACGGCGATGCTCGCCGACCCCGCGGGCCTCGTCGTCGGCCTCTCGACCGGGAGCGCGGCGCGATGGAACGGCGCGAGCTGGGTCGCCCTCTCGGGCGGCGTCGGCCCGGGAGAGGCGATCCGCGCGCTCGCCTCCTTCGGCGGGACGCTCTGGGCCGGGACGAACGTGACCCTCTATGGGTGGGGCGTCGGCGCCTGGGTGGCCGACGTCCCGTTCGGCGGGCACGACGTCCGCGCCCTCACGGCGTGGGGCGGCGCGCTGCGCGCCGCGACGGCCGACGCGGGCGTCTTCGTCCGCTCGGGGAGCGCCTGGACGCCGGCCTCGACCGGCATCCTGCCCCGCGGCGTTCAGGCGTTTCTCGTCGCCGGATCCGAGCTCCTCGCCGGGACCGCGGGCGGCCCCGTCTATCGCTTCTGGAACGGGACGTGGCATCCCTCCGCGGTCACCCCGGTCGGGGCGGGCGTCGCGGCGGACGCCTTCGCGTATCCGGTGGAATCGGCCGGTTCGCAGATCGGCGCGGCGGTCGGCGCGACGCGCGGCGGAGGGGCGGAGTACCTGCTCCGTTCGTGCTGCCTGCCGGGCGAGCAACCCGTGCTGCCCCCGCTTCCCGACGGCTGCGGCGACGCGACGGCGGTGGCGCCGACGGCGTCGGCGCAGCCCGACGTGGTCGTCGCCACGAGCTGCGGGCCGTACCTGCTGAGCTGGATTTCGGCGACTCCCGCCGGGTCCGGACTCCCGGCCCGCGCCCTCCCGACGACGCTCGCCGCTCACGGCGGAGCCGTCTTCGGTGGGACGGCCGGGAGCGGCCTCTGGCGGTTCGACGGCTCCTCGTGGAGGACCGATCCCGTCGGAGGCAACGTCGGCACCGACGGCGTCGGAACGGGCACGGTCCAGGCGCTCCGGTCGTTCGGCGGCGCGCTCTGGGTCGGCATGGCCGAAGGGCTCTACGCGCGCGGCGGCGGGCCGTGGACCGAGGTCTCGGCCGGCCTGCCGTCCGCCGGATTCGTCTCCGCGCTCGCCGGAGACGCGTCGACCGCGTTCGCGGGCCTCGCGACCGGCGGCGTCTACCGACGGCCGGCGGGAAAGCCGTTTCAGAAGGACGCGGCGGGCCTCGCCACGGCGGCGGTCTCCTCGCTCGACCTCGCCGGCGGGCGCCTCTGGGCCGCGGCCGGCGCCCGCGGGCTCGCCTTGAAGCGCGACGGAGGCTGGGCTCCCGAGAACGGCGGGCGGCTGCCACGCCCCCCCGTCCACCGCCCCCCCGGGGGGGGGGATCCGCACACCCGCCGGGCGGCGC
>JAGOBQ010000195.1 GCA_017999215.1 Thermoanaerobaculia bacterium | reverse complement strand
ATGACGTCCACAATTCTGATCCGAAACCGAATGCTGGGGAATTGAGCCGTGAGACCAACGATGAGTAGACCGCCGCTGACGACCCCGCCTCGCTCCTCCCGGAGAGGGAGCGCCCTCATCACCGTCATCATCGTCGTCCTGGTTCTCACGGTCGTCGGCCTCGGAGTTGCCTACTTCGCCTCGACCGAGGACCGGACCTCGGGCAACGCGAAGATGAGCCGCGCCGGCTTCTACGCCGCCGAGGCCGGACTGCGTCAGGCCGAGGCGCTCGTGACGACCTTCACGACGACTCTCGGTAACTCGCCGACCGCCCTATTGACGGGAACCGGGACCGACCTCTACTCGCCGCCGGGCGGCGGCCGGACGGCGTACCTGCTGAAGATCGGGAGCGACACCTACAAGGACGTGGTCCTCGACCAGACGCTCGGGGACGACCGCACCCGGCCCATGTACAGCCTGTACGTCCGTAACAACCAGGAGGATCCGGGAGGCGACAGCACCGACACCGACGCTCGGCTGAACATCATCGCCGTCGGCCAGGTGGTCCTCGTCAACGCCTCGGGTAAGCCGATCCTGGACGGCTCCGGAAACCCGACGATCGGCATCACGAAGGTCCTCGAAGAGCAGCTCGACACGAACCCGACCGGCTCGGCAGCCGCGACGCAGAAGGGTGCCAATACGGGCGGAACGAGCGCCGGCGCGAAGTAGGGGCGGGGCCGCGTCTCGGCTGCGACGCGAGCCGTGCCCGACACTTGAGAACGACAGACGACCCGAGGAGATCATGGAAATGAGTCACAAGCATCCCGCCACCCGTACGCTGGCACTCGCGTTCTCGGTGCTCGTCGTGATCGCGACGAGCATACCTGCGCTCTCGCAGACGGCGCCCAGCGAAGGCTACGACCCGCTGCGACAGATTACCGCGCAGCTCGTCAAGGCGAACCTCCTGATCGTCCAGGACGTGACGGGGTCGATGGCCTACGACATCTACTCGTATACCGCGCCGAACGGCCAGCACGCCCACGGCCGGCTCAACTGGGAGACGCTGAACAAGAGCTGGGGCAGCGCCTCTAACGGGACCGTGCGCTTCCTCGCGAAGCGGGTCTCGACCAACGCGAGCTTGGACGTCACCGTTTCGAACATCGTGGGCGTCGGAAACCCGGGTATCTACACGTGGACCTACCCCGGATCCACGGGCCCGCAATTCCAACACCAGCCGACCGGCGGCACGCCCATCGTCTACGCGACATCGCTCCCCGTCCTCGTCTACGAGAGCGGCCAGTACCGCCTCGCGTACAAGTGCGAGGCGACGGGAACGTGGACGGAAGGCGGCAAGGTCCCGTGGTCGAAGACGGTTGGCTGGTACTACAATACTAGGTTCAACTTCAACAAGTGCTCCACGGGGTGGGCACGGGGCCTCTACTTCACGAACCCTTCCCGGATCATGACCGTGAAGAACGCCCTCGGGAACTCGGTCTACATCGGCTCCGACTACACCCCCCCCGCCGTCCCGTCGGGCGGCGTCCCCTTCGATCGATGGGCCAACGCCACGTGGAACGCCGGTTGGAGCACCTGGGTCAGCAAGGGGTCGACCCCCGCTGGCCCGATCATCACCTACACGGAGGCCTACAAGACCATGGGGGCCGATCCGGCCTCCAGGAGCTACAAGTTCGAGATCGAGCCCGGCTACGAGCTCTCCGATAACAAGTCCCCGTACGACCCGACTTTCAAGGCCGGCTTGACGACCCCGAAGAATGCGTCCACGAAGGTAAACTGGATCTCGGATCCCAACGAACCATTTCCAGCCTTCCACACCGCGGCCGCCCCCTATAACGACATGAACGGCGACCCGGTCCGCTCGCCCGGGCTCAAGTCGGACGGGACCACCGAGATACCGGCCGGGAACTGGAGCCTCGGCTGGCCGACGGACACGGCGAAGTACGGCACCGTGACCGTCCGGCCGCCGAGCGACATCATCGGGAAGAACGCGAGCCGCGTGAACTTCGGCCTGATGACCTTCTCGTCGAGCTGGACGACCGGCACCTTCCCCTACCTCTTCCCGATCGACGTGAACGACACGAACAACGTCGAACGGCTGCAGGCCTTCCTCGCGGCCCGCGAGGACCCGAGCGGGACAGAGGTCTACTCGAAAGCCCCCGTCGAGGCTTTTCCCATCAGCTCCACGTACGAGACGAGGCGGCTCGGCTTGACCGTCACCGGCGGAACGAACACGAAGATCGCCCTCGAGTTCGCAAAGACGATCGTCCAGGCGACGTTCGACGGCGGCGACCTGGCGGACAACAACAACACTTGGAAGCTCCCGGCCGACCCCAAGAAGACCTGCCAGCGAACCTACGGCGTCATCCTCGTCACGGACGGGATGTCGAACACCAGCAACCCGAATGGCGGCGCCTGGGTCGATCCCAGCGTGGATGACAACACAGACAACACACAGCGGGTGTCCGTCGACACCAGCCGCAGCGAGTCGAACTGCCCGGACAAATGGTCGGATTACGCGGCGCAGAAGGCCCACGACATCTTCTCGCTGGAGCTGAACAAGGGGGGCGGCGTCCCGGTAGAGAAGCGGTACATCTACCCGCGGACGTGGGCGATCGGCATCAGCCCGCTCGTCGGGCCCTGCGAGCTCGACATGATCGCCTACATGGGGCGGACGGACGCCTCGAGCCCGAGCGGCGACGCCGGTTTCGGCGGCTATCACGCGACGAAGAACCCCTGGCTGCCGAAGGACACTTTCAGCAGCACCACCGGACGGTACACGTTCGGGGGAGTGGCCGCCAACCCGATCGACGCGAGCGCCGGCACCTACGACGGGCCTACGGGCGATCGGGTGTGGGCTCCGTTCGCGTCGCTGCAGCGCCCGAGCGTCGCTGGCTACCCGGATACCTACACCGGCACGAATAGCTGGACCTCGAATTATGGCGGCAAGCCGTACTGGCAGCACTACCGGGGCACATACAAGGCCCCGGGCGACCTCCCGGGCGCGTGGGAGGCGTACCTCCCGGCCCCCGACCTACAGCAGCCGGCCGTGAGCGGAGAGAAGCGCAAGCCGCACGGCCACAACGCCTACTTCGCGAACAACGCCCAGGCCCTTTCAGACGCCTTCGCCGCCATCGTGAACGCGACCGCGACCGGGGACTATGCGACCAACGCGCCAGTCTCCGGGATGTCGGCGACCGCTGCCGAGGCTGACATCGTCTTTCTCCCATCCACCGGTTTCCCGAACTGGCGAGGCCACCTCTACGCCTTCGACACGAAGAAGAAGCCGACCGACTCCGACTACCAGAAGTGGGACGCGGGAGAGCTGCTCGCTCTCACGGAGTCGTCCGCCCGGAAGATCTTCACCTGGAACCCGACCGACAACTCGCTCGTCGAGGTGACCACCGCGAACCTCACGGAGGCCCCCTTCACTGGCGTTGCCGGCATGACCCCGGAGGTCATCGACTTCATCCGAGGAAACGACGGCGCCGGGAACCCGCGGACCTGGCGTCTCGGCCCGATGGTCAACTCGGCCCCCGCGATCGTCGCGAGGCCGGGAGTGTGGACCCAGAACACCGTCGTCGACCACAAGCCGTTCCAGGTCGCCGCTTCGTCGCGAGACTCGCTCCTCTGGGTCGGATCGAACGATGGAATGCTCCACGCCTTTCGTTCCAAGGACGGCGTCGAGCAGATCGCGATCATCCCCCCGAGCCTCCTGTGGAAGCAGGTGACCCTCTACAACAACTTCCTCGAGGACCCGACGTTCCCGAGCGGCCAGCCTCCTGACGTCCTGGACCACGTCTACGGAGTCTCGAACTCGTTCCGGTTCGGGGACGTCTACTTCCCGTCGGGCTCGCCAGCAGGCTACAGGACGGTCGGCATCGTCACGCTCGGCGCTGGCGGTACCGAGCTCTTCGCCATGGACGTCACCTCGGTCCCGAAGCCGGACGCGGCGAGCTACCCGACGTCACCGGTCTCGATCCTCTGGGCCAAGACCACCGGCGCCAGCAGCACCGGCACGACGCTTCAGCACCTCGCTCAGACGTACTCCATTCCCGCGATGGCGCCCGTCTCGAGCAACACGTGGCGGCTCGTGGGCGGTAGTGGGTATAACCCGGACAACAAGCGGGAGAACCAGGGAAAGAGCTCCTTCATCGACCCACGGGCCTACGTCCTCGACCCCGTCGATGGCACCGCGAAGCAGACGTTCAGCCTGAGCCCCCTCACCACGCCGGCGCCCTTCGTCGGGAGCCAGGCCTTCGCGGACGCGGTCCTCTTCGACCCGAAAGCGAAAGCCTACCAGGACGACAACGTCGCTCTCATGGGCCTGCAGGCCGACCTGAACGGCCAGATCTGGTTCCTCTACTCGGACCCGGCCAGCTCCGCCTCCTTCAACAAGGCCGAGGTCGGCATCGACGTCTCGACCGACATCCTGCCCCAGCAGTCGCAGCCGATCTACTTCAACCCCGCCGCGAGCGGCTACGGGACTGGCGTCACGGCCGGCTGCGTGGCCTACGCCTTCGGCAGCGGTGCGCTTTACGAGCGGAGCACCACGATCACGGGCTCCGGCATTGGCACGCATCCATCTTTCGTCCCCCGGCTCTATCTCGCGACGGGCAGCAAGAGCTCCTACTACAGCAAGCTTCCGGCGGCGAACATCTCGCCGAAGGTCATCGCCGGTTCGTGGACCGTCAAGAGGGAGGACGGCTCGACGAGGACCGTGACGTTCGGCAAGCGGACGCAGATGACGGGGGCGCCGTTCATGCTCGTGCCGAAGTCGGGGAAGGGCACGTCAACGGCCCTCTACCTCCTCTACGACCCCGACGAGGGCTGCAACGGGTTCTCCTACGTCGCGATCGCCGAGTTCGAGGGGAGCTCGTCCTGCACGCCGACGAACGTCTCGTGGAGCGCTTACGAAGCCGGGGTCGGCGCGGCCAGCGGCTTCACGATCGCCGGCGACAAGGTGCTGGTCTCCAAGAGCGGGATCGGTGAAGGCGAGCGGGCCGGGCTTTACATCCCTCCGAACATCTCGGCCGCCATCGGCGGGACCGCTGTTCCGAAGATCCGGTGGTGGAAGGAGCTGAAGTAGCCTTTCGCTCTCTCCGAGCTTTCCCGGAAAGGGGCGGGTCCTCCCGCCCCTTTCCCTTTTCCCCTGGGCTACGATTCCTCGAGACGGAGGGAACGCCGTGGTCCTCGAGATGATGAAGAAGGGGTTCCGCGCCGACTCGGCCCTCGTGGCGCAGCTGAAGGCCCACCAGTGGAGCGGCGACGCTCAGAAGAAGGAGCTTGCCGAGAAGTTCGCGGCGCTCCAGGGGCTCGAGCTCGAGGACGTGGCCTGGACGGCCGCCGATCCGACGCCCGAGCTCCGGGCGGCCGGCCTCGCGATCCTGCGCCGCCGGGGCGTCGACACGGCCGCGCTCGACGCCGTCGTGGCGATGGGACGGACGCGCTCCGAGGCGGCGCGGCGGGGCGTCCAGCGCTTCCTCCGCGACCTGGCGCAGGGGACGGACCTCGGCGCGTTCCTCTCGCAGCTCGCCGACCGGGAGGACACGTTCGCGAAGCTGACGGCGCTCGAGATGGCGCACGACCTGCCGCCCGACCGCGCCTTCACGATCTGCCGGCGAGTGATGGTCGGCACGACCGATCCCGTCCTGCGGGCCCGCGCCCTCCGCGCGGTCGCCGACTCGCAGGAGATTTCCGTGACGCCCCCCGCGCGGGCGCTCGCCCTCGGCGCGCTGAAGGACGACGACGAGGAGACGCGGGTGCAGGCGCTCGCGATCCTCGAGCGCTCCCCCGACGAGGCGCTCGTCTCGCACCTCCTCGACCTGGCCCGCTCCGGCGGCGCCGGGCGGGTCGTCGTGGCGGCGCTCGGCGCGCTCGGCCGCCTCCTCCCGACGGCCAAGGGAGACCACACGCGCGAGATCCTGACGCTCCTGGCCGACGGGCACGAGCTCGTCCGGAAGGGGGCGCTCCAGCTCGTCTCGCGCCTCCCGGCCGACGTCCTGGCGCCGAAGTTCCTCCAGGCGTTTGAGGGGACGTTCGTCTGGATCCGCGACCGCGCGCTCGAGACGGTCGTGCAGGGGAACCCGGGGTTCGTCCCGGCCCTCCTGAAGCTCGCCTCCTCGCCCGACCCGAAGCTCGCCGGGCCGGCGCGCGAGCTCTCGCTTCTCGTGGACGACCCGCGCGCCGTGCCGGTCTGGATGCAGCTCCTCGACGACCCCGACTGGTGGGTGCGGGCGCGCGCCCTCGAGAACGTCGGCCGGCACGGGAAGGGGGACGAGATCCTGGCGCGGCTCCTCGGCCTCCTGAAGGACCCGGAGGCGAGCCTCGCCGCGGCCGGCGCGCTCGGCGAGATGGGGGACCCGCGGGCTGCGGGGCCGCTCTTCGAGCTGTTCAAGGCCTCGCGCGAGCGCCCGGACGACCAGCTCGAGATCCTCGACGCGCTCTCCCACCTGGCGCCGAAGCAGCCGAAGGTGGTCGATGTCCTCGCGAGCATCTCGCAGCTCGAGGGGGTCGACCTGAACGTCCGCGACAAGGCGCGGCGGCTCGTCGGCCGGCTCTCGGGCGACGCGGCGCGCGACGCGCTCCCCCGCGTCTTCGCGCAGCGCGCGGCGGTGGACGTGAAGGCGATCGCGACGCCGACGCTCCACGACTTCCTCGCCGACACGGTGTCGAAGGGGGCGTCCGACTTCCACCTGGCCACCGGCTTCGTGCCGCACCAGCGGATCCACGGGCGGCTCGTGCCGATGGGAACGCCGCTGATGACCCCCGAGGTGACGGAAGGGCTGATCCGGGCGCTCCTGACGCCCGAGGAGTGGGACGAGCTGATCGCCCGCTACAACCTCGACGTCTGCATCAAGGTGCCCGGACTCGGGCGCTTCCGCGCGAACTTCTTCTCGCAGCGGCTCGGCTACGACGCCTGCTTCCGGGTCATCCCGAGCACCGTGCCCACTCTCGCCGACGTCGGCCTCCCCGAGTCGGCCTGGGAGCTCGCCCGCTTCCCGCACGGCCTCGTCCTCGTCACCGGACCGGCCGGCTGCGGGAAGTCGACGACGCTCGCGGCGCTCCTGAACCTCGTGAACGAGACGCGGAAGGGGCACATCATCACGGTCGAGGACCCGGTGGAGTTCATCCACCCGAACAAGGAGTGCCTCGTGAACCAGCGGCAGGTGCCGCACCACACGGAGTCGTTCGCGCGGGCGCTGAAGGCGGCGCTCCGTGAGGACCCCGACGTCATCCTCGTCGGCGAGATGCGCGACACGGAGACGATCGCCCTCGCGATCTCGGCGGCCGAGACGGGGCACCTCGTCTTCGGGACGCTCTCGACGACGACGGCCCCCGCGACGGTGGACCGGATCATCAACGCGTTCCCGGCCGGGCAGCAGGGGCAGATCCGGTCGATGGTCTCCGAGTCGCTGAAGGCGGTGATCTCGCAGACGCTCCTGCCGCGGCGCGACGGCGCGGGCCGGATCGCCGCGTTCGAGATCCTGCGCGGCACGTCGGCGGTGGGATCGCTGATCCGCGAGTCGAAGACGTTCCAGCTCCCCGGGATCCTTCAGACCGGGCAGCTCTCCGGGATGAACACGATGGACCAGGCGCTCCTGAAGCTGGCCGAGGAGCGGAAGGTCGACGCGGAGGCCGCGATGGACCG
>JAGOBQ010000194.1 GCA_017999215.1 Thermoanaerobaculia bacterium | reverse complement strand
ATGGAAGGGAACGGCCGAGGCGGAAAGGCCGGCGCCGACGACGCCGACCCGATGTACGACCAGGCGGCGCGCCTCGTCGTCCGCGAGCGGATGGCCTCGATCTCGTTCCTCCAGCGCCGGCTCGAGATCGGCTTCTCCCGCGCGGGGAAGCTCATCGACATGATGCAGCGCGACGGGATCGTCGGCCCGCCCTCGGGCGGCGCGAAGAGCCGCGAGGTCCTCGTCCCCTCCGACTACTACGACGGCGTCGACCGCCAGCCGCGCTGACGGTCCGACGGCGGCTCCGATGCGCATCGTCTTCTTCGGCTCGCCCGACTTCGCCCTCCCGTCGCTCGAGGGGCTCCTCTCCGCGGGGCACGAGGTCGCCCTCGTCGTCTCCCAGCCGGCGAAGCCGGTCGGCCGCTCCGCCGAGCGGCTCGATCCGCCGGTCGCCCGGCGCGCGAAGGAGCTCGGCCTCGCCGTCTTTCAGCCGCCGACGCTAAGGGACGACATCGCCGTCGCCCGCATCGCGGACGTCGGCGCCGACCTCTTCGTCGTCGTCGCTTACGGGAAGATCCTCGCGCAGAGGGTCCTCGACCTGCCCCGCCTCGGCTGCGTGAACGTCCACGGCTCCCTCCTGCCGCGCTGGCGCGGCGCCTCGCCCGTCCAGGCGGCGCTCCTCGCGGGCGACGCGGAGAGCGGCGTCTCGATCATGCGGATGGAGGCGGGGATGGACACCGGCCCCGTCTACGCGGTCGCTCGCTCGCCCATCGCGCCGGAGGAGGACGCCGGCTCCCTCTCGGCGCGCCTGGCCCGGGACGGTGCGGGGCTCCTCGTCGCGACGCTCCCTTCGATCGCATCCGGAACGGCCGTCGCCGTCCCCCAGGAGGACTCCCTCGCGACGCTCTGCCCGAAGATCCGGCGCGAGGACGGCCAGGCCGACTTCTCGCGCCCCGCGGAGGAGCTCGTGAATCGTCTCCGGGCCTTCACGCCGTGGCCCGGGCTCTTCGCGTTTCGCGGCGGCCGGCGCGTGAAGCTCCTCGCGGCGCGTGCGGCGGCGGGCCGCGCCGGAGCCGCGCCGGGAGAGGTCCTCTCCGCGGGCGAGGAGGTCGTCGTCGCCTGCGGCTCGGGGGCGCTCGCGCTCTCGCGCCTGCAGGCCGAAGGGCGCAAGCCGCTCGACGCCGCGACGTTCGTCCGCGGCGAGCGGGTCGCGCCCGGCGAGACCTGGTCGTGACGGACGGGGTCCCGGTCCGCGCCCTCGCCGTCGAGGTGCTCGTCCGCATCGAGCGCGACCGAGCGTTCGCGGCGCCGCTCCTCGCCGCGAAGGAGGGGCGGCTTCCGCCGCGGGACCGCGGGCTCCTCAGGACGATCGTCCTCTCCGCCCTCCGGAACCGGTCGCTCCTCGACCACGTTCTCTCCCGGCACCTCTCCCGTCCGATCGAGACGCTCGACGCAGACGTTCGGGCGGGCCTTCGCGTCGGCGCCGCCCAGCTCCTCCTCCTCGAGCGCGTCCCGCCCCACGCCGCCGTCGGGGAGACGGTCGGCGCGGTTCGCCTCCGCGCGCCGCGGGCCTCGGGCCTCGTCAACGCGGTCCTCCGGAAGGTCGCCGCGGAAGGGAGGCCTCCTCGAATCGACCTCCCCCCGGAGACGGACCCGCTCCTCCGGCTCGCCCTCGAGACGTCCCATCCGGAATGGCTCGTCCGCCGCTGGGTCTCCGACCTCGGGCTCGAGGTGGCCTCGGCCGCGCTGCGGTCCGACGACGCGGAGGCGCCGGTGGACGTCCTGCTCGATCCGAGGGGCGAGGACCCGGGCGCCTTCCTCGCGCGCCTTCGCGACGGCGGACTCGAGGGGGAGCGGTCTCCCTGGGCGCCTCTCGCCGTCACGCTCTCGTCCGCGTCGGCCGGCAGCCACCCGGAGATCGCCTCCGGCCGGCTCGCCGTCGTCGACGTCGCGGCCCAGGCGATGTGCGAGCTCGTCGACGCGGCGGAGGTCGTCGTCGACCTCGCGGCCGCGCCGGGGGGCAAGACGCGGACGCTCCTCGCGACCGGGCGGGCCGGGCGCGTCGTGGCCCTGGAGCGGAACCCGACCCGGGCGCGCCGGCTCGCGGCCTCTCTCCGCGCCGCCGGGCGGGCCGGAGACGCCCTCGTCGTCCGGGCCGACTCGGCGCGGCCCCCTCTCCCGCGCGGGGCGTTCCGCTCGGTCCTCCTGGACGCCCCGTGCTCGGGGACGGGGACGCTCCGAAAGAACCCGGAGATCCGCTGGCGGCTCGTCCCGGCGGACCTCGCGCGGCTCGCGGTCGCGCAGCGGGCGCTGCTCGGCGCCGCGCTCGACCTCTGCGCGCCGGGAGGGAGCGTCGTCTACGTCACCTGCTCCCTCGAGCCCGAGGAGAACGAGGAGGTCGTGGCGGCGATCCTCGGCGAGCGCGGCGCCGCCTCCGTCGAGCGGCCCGCCCCGTCCCGCCTCCCCGCGCCCCTCGCCCGGGCGCTCCGCTCGGACGGCGTCTTCCGGGTCGCGCCGGGTGCGTCGAACGACGGGTTCACGGCCACCGTCCTCCGGAAGGGTGGAGGGAGCCGCTGAACAAGCGGGTTTTCCGTTGACAAGGTCCGGGGGTGATCCTACATTGCCGCCGTTCCACGAGACGTGACGCTTTCCGGGGCGTACCCCCGGAGACAGCACGAGAAGAGAGAAAGAGGAGGAACCCGCACATGGCTGGAAAGGCCGAGATCGTAGAAGCGATTTCCAAGCAGACGGAGCTGTCGAAGAAGGACGCGACGTCCGCGTTCGAGGCGTTCGTCGACTCGATCAGCGACAGCCTGAAGAAGGGCGAGCGCGTCGCCGTCCCGGGGCTCGGGATCTTCAGCGTCGCCGACCGGAAGGCCCGCGTCGGCATCAACCCGCAGACGAAGGCGAAGATCAAGATCGCCGCGTCGAAGGTCGCCAAGTTCAAGGCCGGCAAGGACCTCAAGACCCTCATCAACAAGAAGAGGAAGTAGTCCGCCCGCGATCGGCTCGAAGGGCCGGACGGCCCTTCGGAGCGGAGGCAGCGCCTCCGCAGCGCCCCGGGGTTCCCCCCGGGGCGTTTCGCTTTCCGGTTCGCTCCCGCGGGAGCGACGGAGCCGCGGCCCTTATCATCGCCGGACCGTGCTTCCCCTTCGCGACACGATCCCGAGCCGCACCGTTCCGATCGTCCGCAGCGCGATCCTCGCCGCATGCGTCGGCGTCTTCGTTCTCCAGCTCCTCGCCGGGAACGGAGGGAGAGTCCTCGTCGACGCGTTCGGTTTCGTCCCGGCGCGCCTCTTCCATTCCGGCGAGCTCGGGCCCGGGGCCTTCTCCCTCGGCCTCGTCGGGCTCTTTTCCTCCATGTTCCTGCACGGCGGGCTCCTCCACCTCGCCGGGAACATGCTCTTCCTCTGGATCTTCGGCGACAACGTCGAAGACGCGCTCGGCCACGGCCGATTCCTCCTCCTCTACCTCGGGAGCGGCGTCCTCGCCGCGCTCCTCCAGGGCGTGATCGCCCCGGCCTCCCTCGTCCCGATGGTCGGCGCCTCGGGCGCGATCGCCGGAGTCCTCGGCGCCTACTTCGTCCTCTACCCGCACGCGCGCGTCGTCACGCTCGTCCCGCTCTTCTTCCTCTTCCCGCTCGTCGAGGTGCCGGCCTTCCTCTTCCTCCTCCTCTGGTTCCTCCTCCAGTTCTGGCAGGGCTCCGCGGCCCTCGTCACGTCCGGGAAGGCGGGCGCCGCCGCCGGGGGAGTCGCCTGGTGGGCGCACGTCGGCGGCTTCGCGGCCGGCATCGCGCTCCTGGCGCTTCTGAAGCCGCGGCGGCGGCCGGCGCCGCGGTACTGGATCCGGTAGCGGAGGTGCGGTCCAGGCCCTGTGGCTCGTTCTCGGCCAAGGCGCGAGAGGGACGAGTCGCGTCGCCGATCAGTTGAGTCGAATCGAAGCTCTTGCGTTTCGCTCGCGCCCCGTCACTGTCAGAGTCGGCTGCTTATGGCGGCGGAATCATCGTAGTATCCGGCTCCGAGGCCGATACTTCTCGGTGCGATTGGGAGCGCGTGGACGATCAACAGGCCAGCCAGAGGCGCACTTGCACTTGGGCGACAGTGACCCGGAGCGCGTGACGACGATTTCGTCGGCCCGGGAGACGCGGACTCTCCTCGCGGTTCTGGCTGTCTTGGGGATCCTCCTGTTCGTCACGAGCGTGCCCGGCGTCTTCACGATCGACGAGAACAACTACCTGTCGACCGTCCTCTCCCTGCGTGGCGGACGTTTGACGGTACCAGGCACGGAAGGGCTCACGCCGAGCCGAATGCTCGCCTACTTCGATCCGACCGCGATCAGTCGTCGTGCGACGACATCGCCAGTAGCCTCGACGGCCCCGCCCCTGTACGCGTTCTTCGCTCTCCCGTTCGCGCTTTTCGGGTGGAGGGGGCTGATCGCGCTGAACGTCATCGCCTTCCTCGTGACAGGGTTCCTCGTGTTCCGGCTTGCGCAGTCCCTTTCGGAGGATCGTGCGGCGCCCTGGCTCGCCTTCTGGACGTTCGTCCTCGCGGGGTACTCGATCGAGTACGCACAGGGAGTCTGGCCTCATATGCTCTCCGTGGCCCTGGCGACGGGCGGAGTCACCGGCGCCGTTCGCTCCCGTCGCGACGCGGGCCTCGCGACGTCTGTGGTCGCCGGCCTCCTCTGCGGCGTCGCGACCGGTGTTCGCTATCAGAACCTCGTCTTCGCGTTGGCGGTCGGGGCCGGGCTCCTCCTTGCGGACCGGCGTCGGATCGCGAAAGCGGGCGCGTTCTCCCTTGCGTTCTGCCTGCCGCTTGCAGCGAGTTCCGCGATCAACTTCGTGCGGCTTGGGTCCTGGAATCCGGTCAGCAAGGGACCGGGCTATATGTCGCTCCGTGCGGGCACTACGTTCGACAACCCTGTCGTCGAAGGAGTCGTCCTCCTCGCGACGAGGGTCGTCGACTACTCTCTGCATCCGTCTCCTCGGGACCCGGCGGCCGCTCTCCCGTGGCAACTTCCCTACGGGCCAACGGGGACCTATGTCTACTTCGGAGCGATCAAGAAGTCGTGGATCCAGTCTTCGCCCTGGATTCTCCTCGCGCTGGTTATCCTCCTCCTGTTCGCCGTCTCGAGAGAGAGTTCCTCCCGACGCAGGGAGAGCCGCGCGTTTCTCCTCGTAATCGGCGCCGTGATGGCTCTCTTCGCCGCAGCCGGCTTTGGCCGGATCGACGGGGTCTGCTTCAATCAACGCTACTTTCTGGAACTCGTCCCGCTCGTGGCCGTAGCCTTTACCTGGGGGGTCGACGGGAAGCCCCTGGCACGTCGGCCACTTCTGGAGGGGGCCCTCCTCGGTACCGTCCTCGGATGCGTGCCGCTCTTCCTGCCGATGCTTTCCAGAGAGCGGCACTTTCTCCTCCTTCGCCTACCACTCGTCCTGGCTGTGATTCTCGTCGTCGTATGGTTCACCGCGGGGAGGTCGTCCACTCCGTCATGGACCTGGTCGCGACTCGCGGGCGCCTGCCTTCTGTACTCCTTTCTCGTCCACCTCGGGGACGACCTTTCGGCGTCCGGTCGGGCCCGCGCGGGGAAACTGGCGATTCGCAGGTCGGTGGAGTCCACGATTGCGGGAGGGCCGGCGGCCCTTCTTGCACGCTGGGGCGAGGCCGAGCCGTTCGGACCGCTCCAACTCGACCACGACCTGGTCATCCTAGACACGCACGCCGCACCGATATCCGAGGGGCGGCAGCTTGTGGGTGAACTCTTGACGAAGGGGAGGCGGGTCTTCGTCTACACAACGCGGATGTCCCTCGACGAGCTGCAGACGTTGTCAGAGGGGCTCGTCGTCGTCCGCCCGCCGCTGCCTCCTGACGTGCCCCTCTTCGAACTGAGGGCCCGGACGGGAGAATCTCCGCCATGAGTTCGGATCGGCAGGCCGAACGCGTCATCTTCCTCGTCGACGTCGTCGTCCTCATTGCCGCGATGGGGGCCTCCTACGTACTCCGCGGGGCGCTCGTTCCTCTCCTGCCGGGCCTGAAGCCCTCCGTCCCGGCGAGCGACTACCTCCACATTCTTCTCGTCTTCGTGCCGACGTGGGCGTGGTGCGCGGACAGGCTGGACCTCTATCGGACCCGAACGCTCCGTGGCCCCCTGCTCGACCTTCTCCGGTCGCTTCTTTCCACGCAGGCCTGGGGCGCGCTCGCGATCTCGGCGATCCTCGTCGCCGCGCGCGTCAGCTTGAACCGGTCCTTCATCGGTGTCTTCCTCGCCGTCTCGACGCTCTTTCTGCTCCTCGACAAGCTCACGCAGCAGGCCTGGATCCGGCACCAGCGAGGTCGCGTGACCAGCCTCGTCGTCGGCGAGGACCCGGTGGGCCCCGAGGTCGCCGGCGAGATGGAACGGCTCCGGGGGCGTCATGTCGAACGCCTGGTCTCCGCGGAGCCCGATGCTCTCCGGGAGCGGCTTCGCCGAGGGAGCATCGACGAGGTCGTACTGGCCGGCACCTTCGCGCATGCCCGTCTACGGCATCTTCTCGAGGTCTGTGAGGCGATCGGGGTGCCCGCCCTCGTGCGGGTCGAGCGGGTCGAGCTCGATCTGGCGCGCCCGGGCGCCGAGTTCGTCGGCCCGAGCCTCTACGTCACCTACCGCACGGTCGAGCCCGACCGCCCGTCCCTGCTGGTCAAGGAGCTGGTCGATCGGATCGTGGCCGCCGTGGGCCTCGTCATCCTCTCGCCGCTCTTGCTCCTCGTCGCCGTCGTCGTGAAGGCGACCTCCCGCGGGCCGATCCTGTTTTGCCAGATGCGCGGGGGCCTGAACGGAAGGCCGTTCCGGATGCTCAAGTTCCGGACGATGAAGTGCGGTGCGGAGGCCGAGCGGGAATCGCTTCTGGCCGCGAACGAGATGGATGGGCCCGTCTTCAAGCTGTCGAGCGACCCCCGCGTGACGTCGCTCGGGAGAATCCTCCGGAGGACGAGCGTCGACGAGCTCCCTCAACTGGTCAACGTCCTGCTCGGCCAGATGAGCCTCGTCGGCCCACGCCCCCTGCCCGTGGTCGAGGCTCGGGAGCTCGACGGCGTTCACCGGCGTCGGATGAGCGTCCGGCCCGGGATCACCGGCCTCTGGCAAGTGAGTGGACGAAACGACCTGACCTTCCAGGAGTGGATGGCCCTCGACCTGCAGTACATTGACAACTGGAACCTGGGACTGGATGCGATCATCCTTCTCCGGACGATCCCGGCGATTCTCTCGGCCCGCGGGGCGAGGTGACGCCTCTGCCAGGCGGCCTCGGCACGTTCGCCCGAGTGGTGGGGGGCTAGTTCTCGCGACGGGCGAGTTGAATCAAGGCACGGTCCGTGCACGTACTTCTGCGGGGGCCTTGCGAGCGGCCGCACGAAGCCAGATGGAGTCGAGAACGCCTGCTGCCGAGGGACCTTACCAGCGGGTGTGGGTCCTTATCGAGCGCGGGCCATGACCGGCATGAGATCATCGGCTCTGCGATGATCGCGAGGTTTCTCGTCTCGCCTTATAGCTCATGCTTGAGGCTCCCGGCGTCGCCCGAATGATTCGAATGCCCGAGGACGCCCTCGGTTTCGGTTTCCGGGCAGCGGGAGCTACCCGTGTTGGATGTAGGCGACTTTCCCCTCGAGAAGTGTTCCCTCCCGTGGTTCCCTCCCCCTGTGTCATGGCCA
>JAGOBQ010000193.1 GCA_017999215.1 Thermoanaerobaculia bacterium | reverse complement strand
GCCTGGTAGCGGAGGACGGGAGGGATCGTCGTGAGCGCGACGAGGGGCGTGCTCCCGCGGAGCGTGACGTCGAGGAAGCGTAACGGGAAGGCGAGAGCGGCAAGGCCGACCGCCGTGAACCAGAGCGCCTGCGGGAGGAGCTTGCCGAAGACGGCGCGCGTCGCGCTTCCCCCCGAGGCGAGCCACACCGCCGCCGTTCCGTCGCGCAGCTCCACGCCGAGGGCGTGGACGGCGGCGACGAGGACGAAGATCGTGAGGAGCGTCGCGAGGACCGCGGGGAGGAGGAAGGCGCGGTAGTCGAGCCCGGGGTTGAAGAGCGCGCCGCGGAGCGACCTCACCGGCTCGAAGCGCGCCCCCGCGACGTCGGGCGTCTCGCCGAGCGCCCTGCGGGCCTGGATCTCGACGCCGGCCGAGAGCGTCCCGACGACCGCCCGCACGTCCCGCTTCAGGATGCTCCCGGGGATCATCGTGAGCGCGTCGTAGTGGAGGACGACCTTCGGCGCCGCGCCCCGCTTCACGTCGCGCTCGAAGTGCCGTGGAACCGACACGACGCCGAAGGCGCGCCCCGCGAGGACCTCGTCGAGAGCCTCGCCGCTCGTCGCGTACGGCCCCGCGACGCGGATCGACTTCGCCGCGTCGAGCATCCGGAGGAGGCGGCGCGAGAGGAGCGAGCGGTCCCCGTCGACGACGGCGACCGGGAGCTCCTCCGGGAGCCGGTTCCAGAAGATCGCCGTCGCGAGGGAGAAGCCCGCGAGCGGCAGGAGGACGAGGAGGACGAGGGCGTGGCGGCTCGCCACGAGCCGCTGCGCTTCCCGCCGCGCCGCGCGGAGGACTCCTGGCGCGCTCCCTAGCGGGGCCACGTGACGACGGCGCTCATCCCGGGGCGGAGGCCGGGCAGCGGCTTCGCCGGGCGGGCGCGGACCTCGAACGTCTTCAGGTCGAAGCCGCCCTGCGCGCTCGTCGCGCGCCACGTCGCGAAGTCCCCCTGCGGCGCGACGAACGTGACCGTCAGCGGGACCTCCTCGTCGCCGAGGGCGGGGAAGCGGGCCGGGAGGGTCGCCCCCATCTTCAGCCGCGCGAGCCGGTCCTCGCGGACCTGGAACGTCACCCAGACGTCCGAGAGGTCGACGAGCGTCACGATCGGGAAGCCGGCCGGGACGACCTCGCCCGGCTCGGCGTTCCGCCGGTAGACCTCGCCCGCGGCGGGGGAGACGACCTTCGTCTCCTCGAGGAACGCCTTCACCTCGTCGACGGCCCCCGTCGCGCGCGAGACCATCGCGGCTGCGGTCGAGCGATCCTCGCTCCGCGCGCCGGCGACGGCCATGTCGTAGACGGCCCGGGCCGCCTCGGCGGCGTCGCGCGAAGTCTTCCACTGCGCCTCGGCTTCGTCGCGCCGCTGAGCCGGCACGACGCCGTCGCGCGCGAGCCGCTCGAGCCGGCCGAACGTCGTCTCGGCGAGCTCCGCGGCGTGCTTCGCCCGGTCCCACTGGCTCTTCGCCGCGCGGATCTCCTCCTCTCGGGCCCCGTGGTCGGCCTTGTCTCGCTGCGCGACGGCGCCCGCCTTCGCGGCTTCCGCCTGGTCCAGCCTCGCGCGGATCTCGGGGCTCTCGATCGTCGCGACGAGGGCGCCCTTCTCGACGGCGTCGCCTTCCCTGACGTCGATCGTGGCGAGCCGCCCGGCGACCTTCGCGGCGACGTCGACCTTCGTGGCGTCGGCCTCTCCCTGGAGCGTCTCCGGGCCGGGGCGCGAGAGGAGGAGGGCGGCGAGCCCGAGGAGCCCGAGGACGGCGACGCCGCCCCCGAGCGCGAGGAGTCCCTTCGTTCGATCGTTCACTTCTCCACGTCCCCCGCCCCGCCCGCGCGGAGCGCTTCGTAACGTTCGGGCTGACCGGCCGCCTCGAGGAGCTCGGCGAGGGCGACGTCGAGGTCGCGGGCCGCCGCGAGACGGCCGAGCTCGACCTTCGCGAGGGAGAGGCGGGCGTCGACGACGTCGAGCGACGTCGAGACTCCTTCCTCGAACGCCCGGGTCCGCACCCGGACGTTCTCCCGCGCGAGCTCGAGGGCCGTCGCGAACGCCTCGACCTGCTCCTGGGCCTTCCGCGCTTCGCGGTACCGCTTCTCGACGAGCGTCTCGACGTCCCTGCGCCCGCGCGTCGCGAGCTCGGCGACGCGCGCGCCGCGCTCCCTCGCCGCCGCGATCCCCTTCTCGCGGGAGAAGCCGTCGAAGAGAGTGAGGCGGGCGCTGAGGCCGGCGGCCCAGGTCGGGTCGAGGAGCGTCAGCCCCGGCTTGTAGAGCTCGCGCACGCCGAAGAGCGCGACCTCGGGATACCAGCGGCCCTTCTCGGCGGCGAGGCCGGCGCTCGCGAGGGAGGCCGCGGCCCCGAGGCGCGCGAGGGCGGGGTTCGCGTCGCGGGCGGCCGCCTTCAGCTCCGGGAGCGGCGGCAGCTCCGCCGGGACGAAGAAGGGCGTCGTCGTGACGAGTCCGTCCGCCTCCTCGGCCGGGAGCGAGAGGACGTTCGCGAGCGCCTCGCGGGCGAGCGCGAGGTCGTGCCCGGCCGCCTTCAGCTCCCGCTCCGCCTCGGTCCGCGCGACCTCGGCGTGAAGCCGCTCCGCGCGCGAGAGGAACCCCTCCTCCTCGAGGCGGCGCGCGTTCCGGAGGTGCCCGTCGAGCGCCGAGAGGACCTCGGCGCGGATGGCACGAGCCCGCTCGGCGAGCCTCGCGGCGTAATAGCGGCGGACGACCTCCGTGGCGAGGGCGTCGCCGACGGCGCGGAGCTGCGCCCCCGCGTCCGCCTCGCGGGCCCGAGCGGCGTCGCGCGCGGCGTCGATCCTCCCTCCCGCGAAGAGGGGCCACGTCAGCCGGACGTCCGCCCGCTCGTAGAGGTCGTCCTGGACCTCGAGCGTGAACGGCGGGACGAGGGCGGCCGGCACGGCCGGATGGAGCGAGAGGATCACCTTCCGGATCGGGTCGAGGTCGAACGTGATCGGGTCGTCGATCCGCGTGATCCTCGCGCTCGCCTCGAGCTTCGGCCAGCGGAGGGCGTCGGCGGCGCCGACCTCGGCCTGCCGGACCCGCAGCTCGTGTCCGGCCGCCTTGAGCGCCTCGTGGGCGGAGCGGACGCGCTCCCGCGCCTCGGGGAGCGAGAGGTCGCGCGCCGCGGCGCGGTGTCCGGCCAGGCAGACGATCAGGACGGCCGCGACGCGCGCCGTCTCGTTTGTGAGGAAGCGGGGGAGCCGGGGACGCCTCGTCAAGAGCGGAACTCCTCGAGCGAGGCGATCGGGCGCCGCGAGCCGCCGTCGCCCCGCCGACGAAGGATCATACGCGCCAAGGACGACGGCGCGTCGGGTCGGACCGTTCCGGGGGGACGCCGCGGGGCCGGCGCTTCGGGAGACTCGCCGGGAGGGGATTTCTGCGGAGGCCCCTCATCCGCCCCCGAGCGTCATTGATCGCAGCCCGCTCGGAAGGGGTTCGCGGAAAGTCCGAAGGTCCGCCTCGATCCGGGAAAGGGGGAGGGTCGTCATCCGCTCGAGGAGCGGGCCATGGAGGACGGCGCCCGAGAAGCCCGCGGCGACGAAAGAGCGGAACTTGTCGAAGCGCCCGGGCCGGCCACCGTTCCAGAAGTACCGCGCGAGCCTTCTCGCATCCCTCCGAAGCAGCACCCCGCGGGCGTCGTCCGCGAAGAGCTCCCGTCCGGCGCCCAGGATCGTCGCGATCGGGAGCGGCTCGTCACCGGGCGTCTGCGGGTGGCTTCGGCTCCGGAAGAGAGGCTCCTGGTTGCCAGGCCCCTTCTCGCCGATCGCGGCGAACGAATCGGCGATTCCCTCCTCGAGCCACGGAGGAACGGCGCTCCCGAGGAGCTGGACGGCGTAGAGGTGCCCGGCCTGATGCAGGGCACGGCGAACGGTGGCGTCCGGGTCGCCCGGGACGACCGCCGCCGTGACCACGCCGTTCCGGATTCGCCCGCAGGCGAGGGGATCGAGGGACCGGACGTCCTCCCTCCGCGCGAAGAGGTAGAGGACCTGCCCCGAATACGCTTTGGACGACAGCCTCCACCAGGCCTCGAATCTCGGCGGGGCCCGGTCGATCGCCCGGCGGATCCGGGTGAGGAGCGCCTCGTCCTCGAGATCGGTCCGGAGCTGCCAGCGATCGACGGTGAGCTCCCGACCGAGGCCGCTCGGAAAGACCGCGCCGTCGCGCAAAGAGTCCCACGGGGCGGGGACGGTATCGGACGCCGGAGCGGTGGCGCGCCTCCCCTCGAAGAGGGGCGTCGGCGGGCCCGGCTTCACCCAGCCCTTCCGACCCGCGTAGCGGACGAGGATCCAGCCGTCGCGCGTCGCCTCCGGCACGACCTCGAGCGATTCCGCGACGACCGCGATCGACATCGAGAAGGCGTCGGGCTCGAGGTGGAGCCTCGCTCCCTCGGGGAGGAGGACGGACGACGCCGCGGCGAGGAGGAACGAGGCGGGGACGAGGAGTTGAGTGCTCACAGCCCGCGGATCTGGCCCTCGGCGGCGGAGGACACTTCGACCTTCGACGGGTCGACGCGTCCCTCGAGCCAGATCACGCGCTGGGAGGCGAGGTCCTCGCGGAGGGCACGGAAGGCGGCGCGGAGCCCCCGTTTCGTCGTGACGTCGAGGCCCTCGGGCCAGCCCGGCGCGACGGGGGCCTCCGGAGGGGCGAGCCGCCAGACGTGGAGAGGGACCCTCAGGCGCGCGAGGTAGCGGGCCGCCCGTCCGGCGTCGAAGTCGCTCGTCTCCAGACCCCCGCGGCCGAGGAGGAGGACGACGGCCCGGCGCCGCTCGCGGCGTGTCGCACTGAGCCCGGAGAGGGCGACGGCCTCGGCGATGCGCGGGAGCGAGGCGCTTGGCCTAAACGCCGCTCGACGGCTGACCTCGAGGAACGGACCGTCGTTCGGGGTGTAGTCCTCGGAGATGGGGAAGATCCTCGTTCCCGCGACTGTGCCCGGAACCGGCTGCGGGGCCGGGGAGATGAACCGGTAGATCGTGCCGCGGGCGAGCTCGCTCGGCGGCGACGGGCTCTTCCGAATGAGCCTCGTGCCGTCTCCGGCCAGCCGTTCGAGCTCCTCGAATGCGAGACCCGACCGGACGAAGACGACGTCGGCAGTCCCTTCCTCGACGGCGGCGACGGCGAGGTCGCGCCCGTCGACCCGGAACCAGCCCCGGAGCCGGGCCGAGTCTGGGAGTCTCTTCCTCTTGCCGGAGAGCCGGACCGGTAAGGCGGTCAAATCGCGCTCGACGTCCTCCCTTGCCTCGCCGCCGAGGCTCGCGACGGCCGTGGCGATGACGCCCCCGTCGAACGTCAGGTCGGCGAGGAGAACGTGGGAGGCGCTGCCCGAGTAGGCAGGAACCCGGATCCGGGAGGGATCGGGCGCGTCGATCGGTATCCCGTCGAACGAGACGTCGATCGCCTTCGGCTCTGGACTCGTCGGACAGCTCCAGACGAGGCGTGCGTTCGTCGCCCTCCCGGCGGCGTCGCGTTCGAGGACGAATCGCGCCTCGGCGTAGTCCTTTGCTCGGTTGATCCACTGCCGGACCTCCCCGAGACGGGCGCCGTCCGCCCCCCGGGCGACCGCGACCATCTCGCGGGGCGCGATCTCGTGTCCGAGGTCGATCTCCGCCTTCCAGGGGGGGCCGATCTCTCCGGCGAGCGTCCCGTCGACGTACAGCTCGATTCGCGCAACGTCCGGGCCCGCCGAGAACTCGACCGGCCAGACCCCGTACGCAATTCCGAGGATCAGGGTGACGAAGGAAATCATGCTCCGCTCCCGCACGCCGGTAAGCAAGACGTGTGCGAAGGACGACGTCCTTCCGGAAGGACGTCGTCCTCCTCGAAGCGGGGCGCCGCCCTCACCCGGCGACGGCGACCGTGGGGAGAAGCCCCTGGAGCGCCTCGGCGGTGATCCCCTCGTGCGAGTCGTGCCACGCGACACGCCCGCTCTCGAGGAGGATCGCCTGTGGCGACTCGTGGCGGACGCCGGTCCGCGCCGCGACGGCGCCCGAGAGCGCCCGCTGCTCCACGACGTGAACGACGTAGACGACGGCCTCCGGATGCGCCTTCCGGAAGGCCGCCACCTCGCGCCAGGCCGCCGAGCTGACGGGGCATCGGGTGGAGTGCTTGAAGACGAGGGCCCACGGCTCCGCGAACGCTCGTTCGAGCTCCTCGGCATCCTGGACAGGCTTCATGACTTCCTCCGCGGGAGAGGTCCCGCGCGACGGTTCTAGGCCCGCGGGGCCGGCCGGTCAAGCGATCCGATCCGCCGTCCCGGGGGCTCTCCGCCGGTTGTGGCCCCGATCTCGCGCGCGCGGGCGGCGTGAGGCAAGATGGGAGGTCCGACGCGTCGCCGCGGACGCCTCAAAGCCGCGGACCGGGACGTCCCGCCCGCGCACGGCACGTGCGGCACCGTCGGAACGAGGGGAGTGAGCGCAGATGTGCGGCATCGTTTCGGTCTGTCACGGACGAGAGGTGCCCGGCCTCGGCCACGAGGCGGGGGAGCTGCTGAGGCGCCTGGAGTACCGGGGGTACGACTCGACGGGGGCGGCTTTCGTCCGCGGCGACCGGAGCGTGAAGCTCCTCAAGAAGGTGGGCGCGCCGAGCCGCGTCGTCCCCGAAATGGGGATCGACCGGGAGGCGGGGCAGCGGTTCGTCGGCCAGGTCCGGTGGGCGACCTACGGGGCCGTGACGGACGCGAACGCGCAGCCGCACCACGTGAGGTGCCGGGTCGAGCTCGTCGGGGCGCACAACGGCAACATCTCGAGCACCGACACGCTCCGGCCCCGGCTCTCCGCGGGCGGGCACGACGTCGTCTCCGACAACGACGGAGAGGCGCTCACCCACCTCGCGGAGGACGCCTTCGCCGACGGCCTCGCCGACCCGGCGCTGCTCCTCGCCGCGGGGCGGGCGGCGCTCGCGGCGGCGGGCCTCGACGCCGCCGTCCCCGACCGGGCGCTCCTCCTGATCGAGGCCGCGCGCCGCGCCGACGCGGGGGTCGAGGGCTCGTACGCCGCCGCCTACGCCGACCCGGCCTCGGAAGGGATCGTCGCGGTGAAGTCCGGGTCGTCCCTCTACGCCGGGATCGGGTCGGACGAGACGGGAGAGCTCGTCCTCGTCTCGAGCGACCTGACGTCGGTCCTCTCGCGGACCCGGATGCTCGTCCCGCTCGCCGAGGGGGAGGGGATCTGGTTCACCGAGAAGGCGTACGTCGTCTTCCCGCTCGCGGGCCCGATCGCGTTCGCCGCGCCGAGGCCCCGCCGCTCGAGGCTGAACGTGCGCGACACCGGCCTCCGGCCGCCGTTCGCCTACTTCATGGACCAGGAGATCGCCTCTTCGTCCGAGAACCTCGAGGAGATCGTCCGCTCCTACTTCCGGACGCCGGAGACGGAGGGGCTCTTCGCCGCGTTCGAAGACCGCGTCGACCTCTGCAAGGCGCTCGTCGAGAAGCTCCTGAAGCTCTACGGGGCCACGGACGAGGCGAGCCTCGGGGGCGGCTTCCGGGACCTCCTCCGGGAGCCGCTCCTGACGGAGCTCGCCTCCCGGGTCCGCGCGCACCGGGAGCAGCACCCCGCCCTGCCCGTCATCAGCCTGGGCATCGGCGATGTGACCCGCCCCCTGCCGCCCGCCGTCATCACCGCCCTGCATACCGCGGTGGACGAGATGGCCT
>JAGOBQ010000192.1 GCA_017999215.1 Thermoanaerobaculia bacterium | reverse complement strand
AAGGCGGCCGAGATGTCGACCTTCCACCACGCGGGGGTCGCGATCCCGCCGGCGTTCGTGTTGTCGAGCCACGCCTTCGCCACGTACCGTCCCGTCGCGCCGAGCGTCAGGCCGGGAAGGGGCGAGCCCTCCACGATCAGGTTCCCGACGAACGGCGGCGAGAGAACCGGCTCGACGTCCGCGAACGTCCGGCTCGTCGTCCCGGCCCACTCGCCCGCACCGTCGTAGACCTCGTAGAACTGCGTCCAGGAGCGGATCCGGTTCCAGCTCCAGTTGCCCGTGAAGCGGAACGCGAGCTCCTCGCGGGGGCGGAAGGCGAGGTCCCACTCGAGGCCGCGCCGGAAGCTCCGCTCGGCGTTCCGCCGGATCGAGAGGCCCACCTCCGACTGCTCGCCGGTGAGCGCGATCTCGTCGCGAAACTCCATGTCGTAGAGGTTCACCTGGGCAGCGAACGGGCCGCGCTTCCACGCGGCGCCGAGCTCGAGGGCCACGACCTTCTCCGGCTTCACCTCGTCGAGGTCGTGCGTGACGGAGATGTTCTCCTCGCCGAGGAGGAGGTCGCCGCGGCCCGGCTCGCGGCTCGTCATCCCGACGGAAGCGTAGAGGGAGAGGTCCTTGCCGAGGTCGCGGCGGACGCCGAGCTTCGGGTTGAGGAACGCCCAGGAGACCGGGTCGACGGCGACGGTGCCGTCGTAGCGGAAGCGGGCCCAGCGGAGCTGCGCGTCGGCGTAGAGGTGCCAGTCGCCGGCGTCGCGCGAGAGCTTCACGAACGTCGAGGCCTCGTCCTTGAAACCGCGGTTCTCGTACGACCGCGCGCCGCCGACGACGTCGCGCGTCCGTCGGCTCCCGAAGTCGCTCCCGTGGACGCCCCACGTCACGCCGAGCGGCCCGAGCGTCGTCTTCAGCGTCACGGCCGCCCCGAGGTTCGTCCAGTCGAGGCCGTACTCGCGGAGCGCCGTCCGGGACGAGTTCCAGAGGCGGTACCACCCTCCGGCGTCGTTCACGTAGAGCTGCCCGGCGAGGCTCGTCGTCTCGGAGAGGAAGCGCGTGTACTGGGCCTGGACGAACTGCTGGCCGAAGCGGTCCTTGTCGTCCGGGGTGAGCGGGTTGAAGCGGGGGTCCTCCTCGAGGACCTCCGGCTCGACGGCGTAGTAGGCCGACTGGGATCGCTCGCGCCCGAGGAAGCCGAAGAGCTTGAAATAGCCCTTCTCGCTCTCGTGCGAGAGGCCCGCGAAGAGGCTCCGCTGGCGGATCTCGGAGTTGTCCCGGAAGCCGTCCGTCGCCTGGTACGAGCCGCGGACGTAGGCCTTGAAGCCCGACGAGCCGAGGCGCCCCGTCTGGACGCCCACCGTCGCCCGCTCCGTCCCGAAGGAGCCGAGCGCGAAGCGGGCCGTCGTCCCGGTCTCCTCGGCGAGGTCGAGGCTCGCGAAGTTGACCGAGCCGACGAAGCTGGCGACGCCCGCGGCGGACGTCCCGACGCCGCGCTGCACCTGGAGGCTCTCGACGGAGCTCCCGAGGTCGCCGAAGTCGACGAAGTAGAGCGTCCCGTCCTCCGGCTCGTTCAGCGGGACGCCGTCGAGCGTGAAGTTGATCCGGGTCGGGCCGACGCCGCGCATCGAGACGTAGGAGTAGCCGTTCCCGAGTCCCGTGTCGGAGTAGTAGGTCATCGCCGGGAGGTCGGCGAGGAGCGCCGGGACGTCCTGTCCGAGGTTCTTCCTCTCGATCTCCGCGCGCGGGACGTCGGTCTTCGTGACCGGCGTGTCGACGTCCGCGCGGACCGCCTGCACGACGACCTCCTCGACGCGGCGGGGCATCGGCGGGACCTTCTCGGAGGCCGGGTCGCCCGCGGGCCCGGCGCTCGCGACGGCCCCGGGCGTCGAGGCCGGGGGCTCGGCAGACGCTCCGTGCGCGATCGAATCCGCCGCGGCCGCCCGCGGCGGCTCGGCGGAATCGGCCGCCGGCGCGAGTCCGACGAGCGCGAGGAACGGCGCGAGCGCGAGCGCGCCCGCGAGGGTTCGGGTCTTCTTCTTCCGGGCTCGGGTCATGGAAGCGCCTCCTCTCCCGCGCCTGAGGCGCGGGCGATCGAAGCGGATCCGTCGGGGTCTCTCGAGGTTTGCGGAAGCTCCCGCTTCCGTTTGCCGTTCCCTTCGCCGGTATGACCCGGATCAGGTTCGAGGGTTTGCTCTCAGGCCGGTCTCCCGGCCACCCCTAGGCATCCGTCGGGCGGGAATATGGGCCGGCACGGCCGCCGTGTCAACGTTCGACCGAGCGCGCGGCCCGGTGCGTACCGAGCTCCGCGGGGTAGAGGACGCCGCTGCATACTTCGCGGTGTGAGCGTCGGACGGAATGACCCCTGCCCCTGCGGAAGCGGGAAGAAGTTCAAGGTCTGCTGTCTTCGCCTCGGCCGGAAGGCCCCGACCGAGAACGAGGCCTTCTCCACGGCCGACCTCCCGGCCCGATTCCGCGAGAGCGTGGCGTCGATCCTGAGCGCGGGAGCGGACATCGCCACGGCGGAGGTCCGGGCGGCCGTCGCCCTCGCGGGCGAGCTCTGCCTCGAGGACGCCGCAGCCGACGCCGAGGCGCTCCGTCCCTGCCACCTCGCTTTCGCCATGATGTCGGAGCTGATTCGGAAAAACGGGGGCGGCGAGGAGGAGCTCGTCTCGGCCTTCCTCCCGCGTCTCCCGTTCGACGTCGTCCTCGACGACGAGGGGCGAACCGCCGGCGACCTGCTCCTCGAGCGGCATGGCGCCACGCTCCCGGAGCCGGCCCGCGAGGCCGTGCGAGCCCTCGTCGAGGCCGAAGACGCCCTCTGCCGCGTCGAGAAGGCCGGTGGCCGGGTCTTCATCGAGGACCTCGGGACCGGGACGAGGCTCCCGGCGGCGGAGGCATTCCGACAGGGAGCGCCGGGGTTGACGGCCCGCCTCGTCCGCTACAGGGGGCGACATGTCCCTCTCGATCCCGAGCTCGTCGACGAGCCGGACGACCCCTGGTACGCGGACGATCTGGGGGACCGCTTCGACCACGCCGAGGACCTCCTGACGCGGTTCGGCCTGAGGCTCCGGAGCCGCATGAAGGGCGGTGGAATCGGGGGAGAGCTCGTGAAGCTCGCGTTCGGACAGAGACCGGACACGGAGAGGCGCGTTCCCGACGTCCGGAACGCCGAGGGGCACCGTCTGGTCTTCACGACGCTCCGCTGGGACATCGCCTGGGAGCCCGGCGCGCGCGCTTCGCTCGCGACGGTGGAAGGGCTCGAGCTCGAAGAGACGGCCACCGGTCTCGCAGGCACGTTCCTGAAGAAGCAGCCGCCGAAGGCCCGGAAGATGCCCGGAGAGACGATCACCGTGGGCGCGCTGAAGCTCGAGGACGGGATGCTCGTCGTGGAGACGAGCTCGGCCGAGCGCGCGGAGCGGCTCCGGAAGAAGCTCGACAAGGCGCTCGGAAAGACCGCGACGTTCCGGAGCATCACGAGCGAGCCCGTCGAGGATGCCCTCGGGAAACCGGTCGACCCGGTCGTCGCGGCGCGGCGGGACGCCGATCAGGCGAAGCTGATGGCGCTCCCCGAGGTCCGCGAGGCGCTCGCGAAGATGGGGCGCGACCACTCCCTCGCCTGGTGCGACATGGTCATCCCGGCCCTCGGGAACCGCCGGCCGCGGACGCTCGTGAAGACGGAGAGCGGGCGGCGGAAGGTCGAGGCGCTCCTCGCGGAGTTCGCGGACCACCAGGCGCGGCAGCCCGACAACCCCTCGCCGATGGACCTCGGCCTCATCCGGAGGGAGCTGGGGCTGGATCGGACGAACTAACCGAAGCCCATCGCGAGGAGCGGCGGAGCCTCCCGAAGGAAGGACGCCTGTATGTCGTGCCACGCCGCCTCCGTGAGCCCCGCCGGGTACACCGGGTCCCGCTCGGCGTCCTCGAACCAGGTCTGAGCGCGGAGGACGTGATGAAGGTCGGCCTCGGCGACACCGTAACGCTCGCAGTTGGCCCGGCACGCCTCTTCGAGCGTCACGCCGCCTCGGCGGAGGATCTCCGCGAGGTCCCAGAAGTCTTGCCGGAGTCCGCGACGAGAGAGGGCTCCGAGCCTCATCGCGGCAAGGTCGAGGAGGGATGCCAGGGCGATGCCGTGCTCCATCGGCGGGACGGACTTCAGCCGATCCAGGGCACGCCGCTGGGAGACAGGTCCAGCTGTACCCGAGGCCGGTATCAAAGTCCTCGAGTACTCTGTCCGTACTGGAGGCGCTCGTGATCGCACCTCGGCCGGCCCTGGCGGCTCTCATCCTGCTGGCTGCCGGGGTGAGGCCCCTCGCCGCGCAAGAGCCGGCGGCGGCCGCGGCGGCACGCCCGCGCGTCGGTCTCGCGCTCTCCGGAGGCGGAGCCCGCGGGGGAGCGCTCGTCGGCGTCCTGAAGGTGCTGGAAGAGCTCCGCATCCCGGTCGGCTTCGTGGCCGGGACGAGCAGCGGGTCGCTCGCCGGCGCGCTCTACGCGATCGGGATGCCGACGGAGAGGATGGCCGAAGAGCTCCGGACGATCGACTGGGAAGGCGCGTTCTCCGACGTCTCGTCGAGGAAGGACCGCGCGTTCCGGCGCAAGGAGGACGACTCCCGCTACCTGATCAACGTCGAGCTCGGCTTCTCGCGCGGCAAGCTCGTCGTCCCTTCCGGCCTGGTCGCCGGCCAGCGGCTCGGCTACCACCTCCGGAGATGGACGTGGCCCGCCTCGGCGGTCCGGGACTTCGACCGGCTTCCGATCCCCTTCCGCGCCGTCGCCACGGACGTCGAGACGGGTGAGGCCGTCGTCCTCGGCACGGGCGACCTGGCGCGAGCGGTCCGCGCGAGCATGTCGATGCCCGGCTTCCTTTCGGCGGTGGAGCTGGACGGCCGGCTCCTCGTCGACGGCGGGGTCGCGCGCAACCTGCCGATCGATGTCGTGCGGAAGATGGGGGCGGAGGTCGTCGTCGCCGTCGACATCTCGATGCCGCTCGCCAAGCGGGACGCGCTCGACGGATTCCTGAAGGTCCTGGTGCAGACCAGCGGTTTCCTCACCCGGCAGAACGTCGAGAGGCAGATCGAGACGCTTCGCGGGCAGGACGTCCTCATCACGCCCGACCTCGACGAGATGGACACGTTCGATTTCCCCCGGTTCGGGGAGGCGATCGGGCGGGGCGAGACGGCGGCGCGCGCCGCCGCCGGGCGACTCGCCGGGCTCTCCGTCTCGCCGGAGGCGTACGCGGCCTGGAAGGCGGCGCACCCACCCCTCTACACCGACGAGCCCCCCGACATCGCGGAGGTCCGAGTCGAGACCGCCGACCCCTCCGAGGCCGGTATCCTGGCGCATTCGGTCGATCTCCGCGCCGGGCTCCTCGACTGGGATGCGCTTTATGGAAGTCTCCAGGAGGTCCAGGGGCTCGGCGGCTACGAGACGGTCGACTTCCTCGTCGAGGGGAGGGAGCGCCGGGTCCTCACGATCACCCCGCGTCCGGCGGTTCCCGCGCCGGGCCGGGTCCGGGCCGGCCTCGACTTCGGTACCGAGTTCGCGGGCGAGAGCTCTTTCGGCCTCCGCGTGGGGTGGTCCCGTACGCACCTCAACCGGCTTCGGGGCGACCTCAAGACCCACCTGGAGATCGGACGCCGGACCCTCTTCTCGACGGAGCTCTACCAGCCCCTCGATTCGAGGCAGCGGTTCTTCGTCTCGCCGAGCCTCGGCTGGGACCGTTCGCTGCGGGACGTCTTCCTGGACGACGTCGTCACGGCGCGCTACTTCGACACCCGCCTCCAGGCGCGCCTCGACGCGGGAGTGGCCCTGGGCCCGCTCGGCGAGCTCCGCGTCGGCGTCCTCCGGGACCAGTCCCGGTTCTCGGTCGAGGTCGGCGACCCGGCCATCGAAGACGCGAAGGTCGACCGGGCCGGCGCGGTCCTCCTCGCCCGGTTCGATCAGCTCGACAACGCGAGGCTCCCCCGCTCGGGGTGGGCCGCGGAAGTCGGGGCCGGCGTCTACGGGAAGGTCCTCGGCGGCGACGTCCGCTACGACGAGGCCTCGATGGCGGTGACGGGCGCCCGCTCGTTCGGCGAGTGGACGGTCCACAGCGGCATCGAGGGCTCCGGACCTTTCGGCGGGACGACGCTCCCGTTCTTCGACCTGAACCGGCTGGGCGGGTTCGGGAGGCTCTCGGGCCTCCGGACCGGGCAGGTCTCCGGGCAGTACGCTGGCCTGGCGCGCGTCGGCACCCGGTTCCGAGTCTCGAAGCTCCCGAGCCTCGTGGGGAGCGGCATCTTCGTCGGGGCCACCGTGGAGGCGGGGAACGTCTGGGACCGGACGCGGGCCATCGGGCTCTCGAGCCTGATCTGGGCGGGGAGCCTCTACGGCGCGGCCGACACGATCCTCGGGCCGGTCTACCTGGGGTGGGGCGTCGCGGAGGAGGGGCGGAACACGTTCTTCTTCTCGCTCGGCCTGCCGCTGTAGCGCGGGCCAAAGGACCCAGCCGGCCCTGGACCGATTCAGGGGGGCGCACGTCTCCGTCGGCGTTCTCGTGGACCCGACCCGGTGCCTCCAGTAGCATTCGCCGTTCGTGCGGCAGAGCGCCTCCTCAGAGCGCCTTTGGGCGGCGCTCGGCATTCTCGCGACGGCGGCCATCCTGCTCCGCCAGGCGGGGCAGCGGAACTGGAGCTACTGGCTCGACGAGGCCATGCAGGTCTCGTACGTCCGCGGGTCGCTCCGAGATCTCTGGGTCGCGGTCCGCTTCGACGGCGTCCACCCGCCGCTCGACTACCTCGTGACCTGGGTGGCGTACCACCTCGGGGACGGTCGCGAGCCGGTCCTGCGCCTGATGCCGTCCCTTTGGATGACCCTGGCGGCGGTGCTCGCGTTCCTGTTGTCGGGCGGCGTGGAACGGCCGGCCCGCTCCCTGGCCGCCGGGCTGTTCCTCCTCGGGACTCCGCTCGGCATCTACCTCGGACAGGAGATCCGGCCCTACGCGCTCTCCATCCTGCTCGTCACCCTCGTCGCCACCCTCCTCGAGCCTGTGGCGACCCTCACGCGCCGCCGGCTCGCGTGGGCGAGCGTCGCGAGCACGCTCGCCGTACTGACCCTCTACCTGACCGCCGTGCCGCTCGCGGTCCTCTGGGGGAGCGTGCTTTGGCACGCGAGGAGTCGTCGCGCCCTCTTCCTCGAGACGCTCCTCGCCTCCGGGCTCCCGGCGGCGACGCTGGGCGGCTGGCTCTGGCTCGTCCGGGCCTCGATCGCGCGCCACGAAGAGCGTTTCCCGGTCGATCTCTCCCTGTCGGGCCTCGGTTCACTCGCGAACGGCCTCCTCGCCTGGCGAGAGGAGTGCCCGCGTCTCCTGGCCGGTGCCGTCCTCCCCGCGGTGCTCATCGGCCTCGGCCTCTTCGCGACGTCGCGCCGCCGCTCCTGGCGCCAGCCCGCCCTGCTGCTCGCGACGACGCTGGGCGTGGTCGTCCTGCTCGCGCTCGCGCAGCACTGGATCGACGTCCGGTACCTCGCGCTCGCGCTCGTCCCGTGCGGCGTCCTGTTCGGCGAGGGGGTAGACTTCGTCCTGTCCGACCACCCGCGGACGCGCGCCGCGCTCCTCGGCCTCTTCCTCGCGCTCCACGCGCCTGCGTATCTCGAGAACCTACGAAGCGCCCGGCCGAACTGGCGCCAGGTCGCGACCTACCTCTCCTTCCAGGATGGGGTCGGCGTGCGAGGCGAC
>JAGOBQ010000191.1 GCA_017999215.1 Thermoanaerobaculia bacterium | reverse complement strand
AGTCGGTGAGGGCGTGCGTGATCGAGCCGAACGCGAGGACCTGCTTCGTCGGGACCTCGAGGTCTTCCGCCAGCGAGCGGAACGCCCCCTGCGGCCGGAAGAGCGTCGGCCGCACCTCGTCGACGTACTCGCCCGAGAGGAAGAAGTGGGTCCGGTCCTTCACGATCGGGCCGCCGAGCGTGACCCCGTACTGGCCGCGCCGGAAGTCGACCGAGGACTCCTGCTCGAGGGCGCCCTTCGCGCGCAGCCCCTCGGCCCGGTAGTAGGCGAAGAGCGAACCCTTGAACTCGTTCGTCCCCGTCTTCGTGAGGACCGTGAGGGCGCCGCCGGCCGAGCCGCCGACCTCGGCATCGAAGCGGGAGTTGACGACGCGGAACTCGGAGATCGCGTCCTGCGAGACGCGGGTCTTCGCGAGGCCGAGCGCCGGGTCGGTGTAGTCGACCCCGTCGACGAGGATCGTCGACTGCGAGGCGTTTCCGCCCGAGCCGATGACCGGACCTCCCGTGACGAACCGGAACTCGCCCCGCTCGCGCTGCACGCCCGGCGCGATGAAGGCGAGCTTCTCGAACTCCCGGTTCGCGACCGGCAGCTCCCGGATCTGCTCGGGGACGATGTTCGTCGACGAGTCGATCTTGTAGACGTCGACGAGCGGCGCTTCCCCGACGACCGTCACCGACTCGGCGACCGCCTTCGCGCGGAGGACGACCCGGAGGCGCGCCGTCTGGCCGATCCGGAGCGTGAGCGGCTGCTCGACCGCCTCGAAGCCCTGGAGCGCGACGCGCGCGACGTACCCGGCGGCCGGCGGCACCGCGGGGAAGCGGGCCGCGCCCGTGGCGGACGTGACGGAAGTCCGCGCGAAGCCGGTCTCGGCGCGCTTCAGGTCCACCGACACGCCGGGGAGCGCGACGCCCGTCTCGTCGACGACGTCGATCTCGACGGTCGCATCGGCCGTCTGCGCCCGGGCCGCGCCCGGCCACGTCAGCGCCGGCAGGAGCACGGCCCCGACGAGTGCCACGGCGCGAAGGAAGGGGTTTCGGGTCAGCCTCTTCATCTCATCCTCCCGGGCGCCGTCGCGCCCTCGTCAGCCCTGTGGCCCGCCGCGGCCCGCGTCAGCCGGCGGCGAGAAGCCCGATTCCGGCCCCTCGTCGCGTGCCGTCCGCGTCGCGGTGAACAAAATACCGAACACTCGGTATGTTTTCCTGGGACGATTCTGGGAACCGACGGAGAGCCCTGTCAAGCGAAATCGATCGGCGGCCCGGCGCGGCTCAGCCCGTCCCGGGCTTCCGCCGTCCCGGCCGGCTGGCGACGCGCTCCGCCAGTTGCAGGTTCCGCCGGATCTGCTCCAGCATCCGCGCCTCGAGCCCCCCGTGGCGCTCCGACGGGCGCCCTCCGCGCCGCTTGGCGCGCTCGAAGGCGCTCCGGGCGGCCTTCGCGTCGCCGACGGCGAGGTACGCCAGGCCGAGGTGCGCGAGCGCCGTCGGGGTCTCCCCGAGCTCGGCCGCGCGGGAGAGGCACTCCACGGCGCGGCGGAACTCCTTCCGCTTGTAGTGGACCCACCCCTTCGTCGCGAGCGGGAAATGGCGGAGCTCGCGGGGCGAGAGCCGCAGGGCCCGCTCCGCGTCCTCGAGAGCCTCGTCGAGCCGCTCCCCCATGTCGGCCAGGGCGGCGGCCCGCTGGAAGTAGGCGATCGAACGGGCCGAGCTCGAGGTGACGGACTGGAGCATCTCGCCCGCGACCTGCGTCCCTTCCCGGAACTTGCCTTCGGCCCGGAGCGTCTCGAGGAGCGTCGACCAGGCGGCGGCGGCGATCTCCTCGTCGGGCTTCTGCGAGAGGATGCGCCGCGTCGTCGCCACCGCCTCCGCCGTCCGGCCGACGGAGGAGCAGACGAGGGCGTAGGCGATCTGGACCGCGGGGTTCTCCGGGTCCGCCTTGATCGCACGGCGGTAGAGGCCGAGCGCCTTCCGCGGGTCCCGCGCCGCCGCGGCGGCGGTGCGCCCCCCCCGCTCGCCCGCCGTCCCGGCGAGACCGGGCAGCGCCCCCGCGCCGGCCGGACCGAGGAGCTTCTTCGCCTCCTGGAGCTCGATCCGGTTCGGGCTCAGCTCGAGCGCCGCGCGGAACCGCTCCGCGGCCTTCTGGGTCCAGCCCCGGTCGAGGTAGCAGAGGCCGAGCTGGAAGAGGCCGTCCTCGTCGTCGGGGTCGAGCTGAACGGCGCGCTGGAGCACGTCGATGGCGTCGGCGAGCCGGCCTCGCTCGTAGGCGATCGTTCCGAGGAGCGAGAGCGCCTGGGGGTTCTCCTCGATCTTCACCGCCCGCTTGAGCAGAGCCTCCGCCTTCGCGAGCTGCCCCGCCCCGGCGTGGATCGCGCCGAGCGCGAAGGCGGGAAGGAACGCGTCCGGCCGGAGGGCGAGCGCCCGCTTGAGGGCGTCCACGGCCTTCTCCGGGCGGCCGAGGTCGTTCTCGAGGACCCCGGAGTAGACGAGGGCGTCGAAGTGCTGGGGGCGCTGCTCGAGGACGTGCCGGAGCGCGGAGGCCGCCTTCCCCGAGTCGCCGTCGTTGAACCAGGTCTCGCCCAGGAAGAACGCGAGCTCGGCGTTGCGCCGGTCCAGCTTCCAGGCCTCCTCGAGGAGGGCCATGGCCTTGTCGGGGTCGAGCGCGAAGAAGGCGAGCTCGGCCTCTCCGAGCAGGTCGACGAGGCGCTCCCGGCCGAGCCCCTTGTGCTCGGCGAGGATCCGCTCCTTCCGCTCGAGGAAGCGCTCGCGCTTCTCGAGGACGGTCATGTGCTGGTCGACGCGCTCCTCCCAGAGGTCGACGAACTCCTGCTCGACGAGGAGCGCCTTCCTCTCGAGGAGGTCCTTCAGGGCGAGGAGGCCCGTCTGGACGACGAAGCCGTTCTTCTCCTGGCGGTGGAACCCCTCGAGGAGCGCCTTCAGCGTCTCCGCGCTCCGCTTGACGATCTCCTCCAGGACCGAGACCCTCTCGAGGAGGTGCTCGTCCAGGGAGATCCCCTCTCCCGACGGCCCCTCGTCGTACGACTCGCTCGAGCCGGAGACGACGAGGAGCTTGTTCTGGCACTTCCGGCAGAGCTCGGCGTCGAGGTCGTTCGACGCGCCGCAGACCTGGCAGATCAACCCGCGACCTTCTCCCCGCCGGGCCCCGAATAGCGGTAGAAGCCGCGCCCGGCCTTCCTGCCGACCCAGCCGGCGTCGACCATCTGGACGAGGAGCGGGCAGGGACGGTACTTGTCGTCCCCGAGCCCTCGGTGAAGGACGTTCAGGATCGCGAGGCAGGTGTCGAGGCCGATGAAGTCCGCGAGCGTGAGCGGCCCCATCGGGTGGTTCATGCCGAGCTTCATGATGGTGTCGACCGCCTCGGGCGTGGCGACTCCCTCGAAGACGGCGAAGACCGCCTCGTTGATCATCGGCATCAGGACCCGGTTCGAGACGAATCCGGGGAAGTCGCGGCACTCGACCGGGACCTTCCCCATCTCCTTCGCGGCCGCGACGACCGCTTCCGTCGTCGCGTCCGAGGTCGCGATGCCGCGGATGACCTCGACGAGCTGCATGACCGGGACGGGGTTCATGAAGTGCATCCCGATGACGCTCTCGGGCCGCTTCGTCGCGGCGGCGAGCCGCGTGATCGAGATCGAGGAGGTGTTCGAGGCGAGGATCGCCCCGGGTGCGAGGAACGCGTCGAGGCGGGTGAAGAGCCCGCGCTTGACCTCTTCGTTCTCGACGATCGCCTCCACGACGAGGTCGGCGTCCGCGAGCGCGTCGAGGCCGCTCGCGACCGCGATCCGGGCGAGCGCGGCCTCCGCCGCCTCCGCGGCGACCTTCCCCTTCTCGACCTGCCGTCCCAGGTTCTTCCGGACGACCGCGAGCCCCTTCGCCGCCGCCGCCGCGTCGACGTCGGTGAGGACGACGGCCTTCCCCGCCAGCGCCGCCACGTGGGCGATCCCCGCCCCCATCTGACCCGCTCCGATCACGCCGACGCGCTCGATCGCCATCAAGTTCCCTCCGCCGGCCCGCGTCCCGCGCGGGCCCGGCCGGCGGAGCGTATCAGGCGAAAAACGCCTTCAGAAGGCCGCGCTCCGGGGGCGAGCCGCCACCGCCGCGGCCAGCGCCGTCCCGATCCCGAGGAGCGACGCGACCGACCATGCGAGCGGCCCGGCGACGGGGACGAGCGAGACGCTTCCGAGCAGCGCGAGACCGACGGCGAGGGCCGCGGGGTCGCCGAAGAGCGGACTCCCCCTCCCGGCCCCCCGAGTCAGCCGACGACCGAGAGCGACGAAGACGGCGGCGAGTCCGAACGCCTTCGCGACGCCGAGCGCGGCGACGAGAACGCCCGCGACGAGAAGGCCGGCGGTCGCGGGAAGGACGATAAGGAGAAGGGCGGAGACGAGGAGCGCGGAGAGGACGGCCGCGGCCCCGATCGCCGCCATCGCGGTGACCCGGCCCGGCACGAGCCCGGCGGCTCCGGTCAGCGGCCGCGGAGCGAGCCGCAGCACGGCGAGGCCGACGATCAGCCAGCCGAAGAGGAGAGCGAGCCGGAACGCGAGGAGGAGCCCCTGGACCGGCCGAACGGCGAGCGGAGACGTCCGGAGCTCGGCGGCGAACGCGGCCTCGAGCGCTCCGACCGTCAGGAGCCGCCCCCCGACGGGCGCCGGACCCGGCCCGCTTCGGTGGACCTCTCCCCCGAGGGCGAGGACGTCTCCGCCGACGGCAGCTCCGGGCTCCAGGAGGACGTCCCCCCCGAGCGCGACGACGTCCTTCTCGATCCGGCCCGAGATCCGGACGTCCCCGCCGATCGTCACGAGCGTCCCCCGGAGGACCCCTTCGACGCGCGCCTCCCGGCCGAGGGCGACGACGTCCCCGGAGCGGATCTCTCCCGCGGGGACGACGACGGGCTCGGCCGCGACGCCCGTCGCGCTCGCGAGGAGGATCGAGAGGAGGAGAAGGGAGAGCCTCCGGGCCATCTCTGGCCCCGGCTCAGCTCCGGTGGCGGGCGACCGGGATCTCCGGCCGACGGAATCGGGCGAGCGCCCCGAGGAGGGAGCCGGCCACGAGGGCCGCCGCGCCTCCGAGGAGCGCCACGGCGCCCGGCGAAGCGGCCCCCGCCGCCCTTTCGGTCCCCTCCGCGAGGAGAGGGAGGGCGGCGACGAGGGTCGCGACCGGACTTCCGAAGGCGACGGCGAGGAGCTCCGCCCAGACCGTCACCGCGGTGGCGGGGCCGAGGCTCCAGAGGGGGGTCAGGGCGAGCCCGAGGCTTCCGGCCAGGAGTCCGAGACCGACGGCGGCCGGGAGACGCCAGAAGGACGCCCGGGCGACCTCCCACGGAGCGAACGGCCTCGCCGCCACGACCCGGGAGGCGAAGTCGGCCGGCAGCTCCTCCCGGACCGAAGAGCTAACCATCTCGTCCAGAAACACTTCCATTCGCTGGTCGAGCTCGAGCTCGGCTGGCGTCAGGTTCCCGTCGGCGGTCCTCGCGTGCATCGTCATCGTCCCGCTCTCTCTATACGGTGCCTTTCGGCAAAAGATCTCGCAGGGCCTGGCGGGCCCGGAAGAGCTTGTTCTTGACCGTCCCGAGGGGCATTCCCTTCAGCTCGGCGATCTCTTCGTAGGCCAGCTCTCCGTGGTGGCGGAGGCTGATCAGCTCCCGGTAGTCGTCCGGGAGCTTCTCGATCGCGAGGTCGAGGGCTTCCCGGAGGCGGGTCCGGGAGAGCTCCTCGAGCGGGTCGGGCTTGCCGTCGACCGGGTCGATCGACCGGCGGTCCGACTCGTCGTCCGCGGGGAGCTCCAGCGGGATGGCGCGGATTCTCCTGCGCCGGAGGTGGTCGATCGCGGCGTTCCCGGCGATCCGGAACGCCCACGTCGAGAAGCGATACCGCGGGTCGAAGGAGTCGAGCGCGGAATAGAGCTTGAGGAAGACTTCCTGCGTCACGTCCCGCGCGTCCTCCGGGTCGCCGAGGTAGCGCGAGACGAAGCGGAAGAGCCGGAGCTTGTAGCGGTCGACGAGGAGCGTGAAGAGCTCTTCCTCGCCCCCGAGAATCCGGGCGACGAGATCGGCGTCGGTCGGCGCTTCCGGGGCGTCCACCCCGCGATCCTGCCACAGCCCCGAACGAGGGAACTGACGTGGCGCGCGCGAATCCCACGCGGCGCGGCCGCGCGTGGGACGGCCCCGGGTCGCGGCACTCCGGACCGGAAGGTGATTGCATGAGACACAAGACGACGCTCCCGATCCTCCTCCTCGCCCTCGCCGCCGCCGCGTTCCCGGCCTCCGCGCAGACGCTCCCGAGCGTCTCCATCGCGACGTTCCCGGCCCGTCCCGCGCCCGGCGACGAGATCGTCCTGAAGCTCTCCGGGCAGTGGCCCGACGGCTGCGTCCCCGAGACCGGGCGGACGAAGCTGACGACGTCCGGGACGAAGCTGCACGTCAACTTCAACTACTCCGGCATTCCCGGACCGTGCACCGCGGCCGTCACCCCCTGGACGCTCGACGTCCCGGTCGGCGCGCTCGCCGCCGGCGCCTACACCGTCGAGGTCACCCGGACCCGGACGTTCAGCGCTCCCGAGCTGATCGGCAACGGCACGTTCTCCGTCGTCCCGCTCGCGGCCTCGACCGTCTACGTTCCGGGCTTCTTCGCTCCCGGGACGACGGTCTCGATGGCGAGCACCCTCGCCGCTTACAACAACACCGACAAGAACGTCACGGTCGAGTTCGCCGGTGCCTGGGACGGCCTCGGCGCCGCCCCGACCCCCGCCGACGCCGCGGTCGGGCCGAACGCCGCCGTCGTTCTCGACTCGCACACGCTTCGCGCGGGGCAGCACGTCCAGATGCTCGCGATCACGGCTCCGAGGCGCGTCGCGCTCCGCGCGACGCTCGAGCGCCTCGAGACGGTCCCGGAGGGCCTCCCGAAGGTCCCCGAGTCGCTCGGCCGCCTCGAGCTCCCCGTCTTCGCCGAGCTCTTCCCGGCGGGCATGACCGCCGTCGCCGGCGACGTCTCCCTCTCCGCCTCCGAGTGCGCGGAGGGCGCGACGAACCGGCGCCGCGTGAACCTGACGCTCTTCAACGCGGGTGCCGCGGCCGCCACGTTCCGCGTCTCGGCCGTCTCGGCGACGGCCGGCCCCGGCGGCCCGGCCTGGGAGAAGGAGTACTCCGTCCCCGCCTCTTCGGTCGTCCAGTTCAACGAGCTCCCGCTCGAAGGGCTGCCGGTCTGCGCGGCGGGAGGAGCCTGGTTCCGGATCACCGGCGACCAGCCGTTCCTGGCGTATCTCTCGACGGTTCGTTCGGAGACGCTCCCCGGGGTCCTCCCGTACGAGATTTTCCCCGCGAAGCTCGACCGCTGATCGTCCCTCCCGCGGCGCACCCGCCGCGTCTCCCACCCCCGCGGGGGCCGGCACCGCCGGCCCCCGCTTCTCGTCTCGGGACGGGGCGAGGCCTAGAAGATGCTCGGCCGCTCCGCTTCCGGCATCACCATCGCGCTCCCCGCCGCGCAGCCGAAGGCCGCGTGGAACTCGGGGAGGGCCGAGAGCGGGCCGAGGACGCGGAAGCGACCCGGGCTGTGAGAGTCGGTGTTGAGCCGCACCCGGAGCGCCTCGTCGCGGATGTTGTTCCTCCAGACCGACGCGTAGTTCAGGAAGAAGCGCTGCGCCGGCGTGAACCCTTCGACCTTCTCCGCCTCGTTCGGGTCCTTCCCGAGCGCCTTTCGGAG
>JAGOBQ010000190.1 GCA_017999215.1 Thermoanaerobaculia bacterium | reverse complement strand
GCGGACGAGGCGGGCGGGAGGACGGGGTAGACGAGGACGAGCAGGAGGCCGATCGGGACGGTGAAGAGGACGAGCCGGAAGGCGCTCTCGCCGAGCGCCTGCGAGAGCGTCATCGCCTGGACGTCCACCGGCTTGATGAGCGTCATGGCGAGACGCCCCTCGCGGACCTGGCTCGCGATGTCGCGGTCGACCTCGTTGAAGTAGAAGCTCCGGAGGGCCCACCCGGTCGCGACGTAGGTGAGCATCTGCGGGAACGTGAAGCCGCCGAGCGTCGCGCCGTCCCCCTTCTCGTGGAAGAGGGCGCGCCAGATGTAGTACCAGACGGTCGCGTTGAAGAAGTAGGTGAGGATGCCGACGAAGTAGCGCGCGCGATACGCGAGGATGTTCAGGAACGAGGTGCGCGCGAAGGCGAGGTAAGGACGCGCGGAGGCGAGGGCGGTCGCGAGCATCGGCGAGAGAAGACCGTCAGCCCCGCCGGACGCCGCGGTGGGCGATGAGGCCCGGAGCGGCCCCTTCCGCGGCGGGCGGCGCGTCGGGCCGCCGGAGCGCCGCGTTCTCGCGGTAGATGCGCGCGACGACCTCCTCGATGTCGGGCTCGCTGACGGCGAGGTCGACGACGGGCAGGCTCCGGACGATCTCGCGGATCACGTCGGGAGCCGAGGCCTCCCGCTTGTCGACGGCGACGAGATAGCGGCCGGGCGAGAGGCGGGCGGCGCGCCACGGCCCGACGGCGAGCTCCGCCGGATCTCCCTCGGGAGGGCCGGGGAGGTCGAAGCGGATGCGCGCCTCGGGGAGGTGCCTGTCGCGAAGCCCGCGGAGGGGCCCGTCCCAGAGGACCTGGCCGTGGTCGATGAGGACGACACGCTCGCAGAGCTCCTCGATGTCGTCGAGGTCGTGCGTCGTGAGGACCACCGTCGTCGAGAGGCGGCGGTTCGCCTCCTTGAGGAACGCGCGGACGTTCGCCTTCGCGACGACATCGAGGCCGATCGTCGGCTCGTCGAGGAAGAGGAGCGGCGGCTCGTGGAGGAGCGAGGCGGCGAGGTCGCAGCGCATCCGCTCGCCGAGCGAGAGCTTGCGCACGGGCTGGGAGAGCAGCCGGCCGATCTCGAGGAGCTCGTCGAAGACCTTCATCCGCCGCTCGTAGTCGGCGGCGGAGACGCCGTAGATCTCGCGGAGGAGCTGGAAGCTCTCGACGACGGCGATGTCCCACCAGAGCTGGGTGCGCTGACCGAAGACGACGCCGATCGACCGGGCGTAGGCGCGTCGGTCGCGCCACGGGACGAACCCGAGGCAGCTCACCTCGCCGGAGGTCGGCGTCAGGATGCCGGTGAGCATCTTGATCGTCGTCGACTTCCCGGCTCCGTTCGGGCCGATGTAGCCGACCATCTCGCCCCGGACGAGGTCGAAGGAGACGCGGTCGACGGCGCGGAGCGTCGATTTCTCCGAGCGGAAGAGGCCCTTCAGCGCGCCCGCGAGCCCGGGGGCCTTCGTCGTCACCTCGAACGTCTTGACGAGGTCGCGGACGCGGACGACGGCGTCGCTCATTCGCGGCTGGGAGACTCGGTACGGTTGGGACCGTCGGAATCGTTGGGATGGTCGGGGTCGTCCGGATCGTCCGGGACCGGGCCGCCGGCGGGGTCCTCGATCTCGTCCGAAACGACGCAGCTCTCCGGGGCCGACGTTTCGCGTGCCGCACCCTCGACGGCCGGAGCGGCGGCGATCGCGATCTCTCCCTTGACGCCGGGACGGCGCGAGAGGAGCCCGGCGACGGCGGAGGCGGAGCCGCGAAGGACCTCCTCGTGCATCTTCGTCAGCTCGCGTCCGAGGCAGACCTTCGGGTCGCCCCAGGCGGCGGCCATCTCGCGGAGCGACTCGACGACGCGGAAGGGGGACTCGAAGAGGACTCGCGTCTCGTCGCGCGCCGCGAAGCGGGCGTACCAGCGCGCGCGCTCGCCGCGGCGCGAGGGAGGGAACCCGAGGAAGGAGTAGGGGACGGCCGGAAAACCCGAGATCGAGAGGAGCGCGGCGACGGCAGAGGGGCCGGCGACCGGCTCGACCCGATAGCCGGCGTCGGCGGCCGCGGCCGCGAGGAGGCGCCCCGGGTCGGAGACGCCGGGTGTCCCCGCGTCGGACACCAGGGCGAGCGTCTCGCCCGCGGCGAGGCGCTCGAGCACCTCGGGGATGCGGCGGAACTCGTTGTGCTCGTGACAGGAGACGCGGGGCGTCGTCAGGCCGTGCCGCGCGAAGAGGTTCCCGGTCCGCCGCGTGTCCTCGCAGAGGACGAGCGTTGCGTCGCGGAGCGCGGTCAGGGCACGGGGCGAGAGGTCCTCGAGGTTGCCGATCGGAGTCGCGACGACGAGGAGCCGTCCCGGGGCGCCGGGAGGGGACGTCACGCCGTGATGCTACCAGCGTGTCCGACCTCGGCCTCGAGGACTCCAGCGGGCGCGTGGACTCGATGACCGAACGACGAGCGAGCCGTGGCCTCTGGCGAGGGGAGCCCCTCGCTCGCGCTTCCAACGGAAAACGGACCTGACCCCGTCTTTTCCCGTTCCCTGGTTTCCAACGGAAAACGGACCTGACCCCGTCTTTTCCCTCGCTCGCGCTTTCAACGGAAAACGGACCTGACCCCATCCTTTCGGTAGGATGGGGAGGTGAACGGGATGATCGCGGGGGTGGTGCTGGCGGTGGCGGGGGCGACGGGGCCGGCGGTGACGCTCGACCGGATCGCGGCGGTCGTCGGCGACGAGATCGTCCTCGAGGGCGAGGTCTCGCGCCTGGCGGCGATCGGGTTCCTGCCCCGGCGCGAGGGAGAGGCCGAGCTCGCCTACCGCGACCGGCTCCTCGACCTGAGGGTCGTCGAGCTCCTTCGGGAGAAGGAGCTGCGTCTCCTGACGGGCCTCGAGCCCGACCCGGCCGAGGTCGACGCTCGGCTCGACGAGATCGCCGCACGCTACGAGGCCGGGACCCGGGAGCCGTTCGATCGGGCGCTCGAGCGGGCCCGCACGAGCCGAGACGAGGTGAAGGGCTGGATCCGGCGGGGGATGGCGCTCGAGAGCTACGCGCGCGAGAGGCTCCTTCCGACCGTGAGGGTGACCGAGCCGGCAATGCGCGAGTTCTACGACGGCCCGTTCCGGGCGGTGGCCGAGAGCCGTGGCCTGACCGCCCTCCCGCCCTTCGGCGAGGTGCAGGACCAGCTGCGCGAGCTCCTCCGCGAGCGGCTTCTGAACGAGGAGGTCGAGAAGTGGACGGCCGGGCTCCGCGAGAAGACGCGGATCCTCGTCTACCGTCGCCCGCCGATCGCCTCGGCCTCCGGAAGCGCGAGCCGGTAGGCGCGCCGGTTCGCGAGGACACGCCTCACGTAGGTCCGGGTCTCGGCGTAGCTGATCGCGGCCAGGAGCGCCTCCGCCGGCCGGTCGCTTCCGCCGCTCCAGAGGACGGTCTGTCCCGCCCCGGCGTTGTAGCCCGAGGTGGCGCGGGTGGCGTCGCCGTCGAAGCGGTCGAGGAGCGTGCGGAGCGTCTGTGCGCCGAGACGGATCGAGCGGGCGGGGTCGTAGAGGTCGGAGTAGGCGGGGGGCGCCTCGTTCAGCTCGCGAGCGGCTTCGCCCGCGGCGGGAAGCGTGAGCTGCATCAGGCCGCGTGCGGCGGCCGGGGAGGCGGCCTCGCGGTCGAACCGGCTCTCCTGGCGCATGACGGCGTAGAGGAGGTCTCGCGGGACGCCGAGCTCGGCGGCCGCCTGTGCGACGAGCCGGTCGAAGGGGCGGGGCGCGAGGCCCCGGCGGATCGTCCGCGGGGCGAGCTCGAGGAGGAAGTCCCGAGGGACCTTGCGGGAGACCGCCTCGGCCGCCTCGAGCGCGGCGGGGCCGGCGCCGGCGTCCTCCGCGAGTCGGGCCGCGACGAGGCTCCCGAGAAGGGTGTCGAGGCGGCGGGCCTCCCGGACGATCGGCTCCGCGTCCTCGGCGAGGCCGAGCTGGAGGAGGCGGCAGGCCGCGGCGTCGCCGCAGAGGTCCGGGAGCGACTCGTCGGGGAGCTCCGGCGCGAGGAGGACGTCGGCGTATCGCGGGAGCGCGCGGTAGGCCTCGCGGAGGGCCTCCTTCGCCTCCGCGTCGCCGAGAGCGGCGGCCGGGAGGAGCCGGTCCTTCGCCTCCGCGGCCTTCCCGGATCGGAGGAGGCGCCGGCCGTCGGCGCGGGCCGACGCGACGAACCGCTCGCGGACCGCGACGGGAAGCTCGGCGATCCGGGCGAGGGCCCGCTCCGCGGCGAAGGAGCCGGGGTCAGCGGCGAGGAGGGCGGCCCACTGCGACAGGGCGGTCGCAGTGTCGCCCCGGGTGCGGGCGACGAGACCCGTCCAGAACGGGAGCTCGGAGAGCCACGGCTCCGGCAGGCGGCGTGACTTCGCGAGGACGGTGACGGGCGCGAGGGCTCGGGCAGCCCCGGCGCCGTCGCCCGACTGGGCGCGCCGCTCGACGAGGAGGAGGAGCGCCTCGACCCGGCCCGGCTCGAGCGCGATCGAGGGACGGAGCAGGAGCTCCTCGGCCCGGCCGAGGTTCCCGCGCCGGATCTCGAGCCGGGCCCGCTGGAGAACGGAGAGGCCGACCGGGCCGGCGCCTCCGGCCTCGACGCGCCGGAACTCCTCGACGGCGCCGTCCAGGTCGCCCAGCTTCTCCTTCATCGCGCCGAGGTTGAAGCGGACGCGCCCGGCGAACGCCGCGGTCCCGAAGGAGTCGTCTCCCTTCCGGGCCGGCGGACGGTGCTGCTTCGGCAGGGAGGCGAGGAGCGTCGAGAAGCCGCTCGCCGCTTCGGCGAAGCGTCCGCGCGAGCCGCGGAGCCGCGCGAGGTCGAAGCGGGCGACGGCCGTCTCGGCGGCGTCGGCTCCGGCGAGGGCGCGCATCTCGCGCTCGGCGGCGAGCCGCTCGGCCAGCTCGAGGTCCCGCTGCGAACGGGCGGTGTCGACGAGGAGGCGGAGCGTCGCTCCGGGGAGGTCGGACGGGGTTCGCCCCGCGAGCTCGCGCGCGAGGAGGGCCGCGGCCGCGTCGTCTCGGCGCCCTTCGGCCAGGAGAGAGAGCCGCAGCGCCGCCGCCTCGCCGGTCGCTCCCTCGCGCTCGAGCGCCTCGGCCCGGAGGGCCTGGAGCCGGCGCCGTTCGCGAGGAGGGGTCTGCGGCCGGGCCGCGACGAGACGGGCGAGAGCGGCGGCGTCGAAGCGCGTCTCGAGGGCGTCGAGGGCGGTCCGGAGGGCCCGGCGGGAGATGGCGCCCTCCTTCCGCTGGAGGAGCGGGAGGAGAAGGTCGAGCGCCTCGGTCCCGTTCCCCTTTCCGAAGCGCAGGCGCGCGGCGGCGAGGCGGGACGGGACGTCGAAGAGGTCTCCCGGCGAACTGAAGCGCTCGAAGCGTACGAGGGCCTCGTCGATCCGCCCGAGGCCAGCGAGGGCCTTTGCCGCGAGGAACTCGAAACGGCCGTCGGCATAACGGGCCGGAGCGCGCCGGTGGATCTCGTTGAGATGGGCCAGGACGTCGACCCAGTCCTCGGCGCGGGCCGCCTCGGCCGCCTCGCGCTCGAGGAGGCGGAGGGCCTCGGGAGAGAGGTCGGCCGACGCGGCCGGGCGGGCGGCGGGAACGGCCGGCTCGGAGGTCGGGCCGGAAGCGCGGGCGGGCGCGGCCCCGGCGACGAGGAGCGCGCCGGCGAGGGCCGCGACCCGGGCGCCGCCCCGCACGCCGGTCACCCCGAGACGCGCGCGACCCGGGCGCCGAGGGAGGAGAGCTTCTCTTCCATCGCGGCGTAGCCCCGGTCGAGGTGGTAGATGCGCCGCACGAGCGTCTCCCCCTCGGCGACGAGCGCGGCGAGGACGAGAGCGGCGGAGGCGCGGAGGTCGGAGGCGGTCACGGTGGCCCCCTCGAGCCGCGCGGGGCCGGCGACGACGGCCGTGCGCCCGTCGACGCGGATGCTCGCGCCGAGCCGCACCAGCTCGGCGGCGTGGAGGAAGCGGTTCTCGAAGATCGTCTCGACGATGTGCGAGGTCCCCTCGGCCTGGGTCATCAGCGCCATCCACTGCGCCTGCAGGTCGGTCGGGTAGCCGGGGTGGGGCGCGGTCTCGACGTCGACGGCGCGCAGGGTGCCGCTTCGCCGGACGCGGAGGCCCGCGCCCGTCGATTCGACGTCGGCGCCGGCCGCGCGCAGGGCCGCGACGAAGGCGGGGAGGTCCTCCTCGCGCGCCCCCGCGAGCGTGACGTCGCCCCCGGTGATCGCGGCGGCGGCGGCGTACGTCCCCGCCTCGATGCGGTCGGCGAGGACGGCGTGCGGCGAAGGCGTCCCGCCGAGGGCCGCGACCCCTTCGACGACGATCGTCTCCGTCCCCGCGCCCGAGATGCGTGCCCCCATCGAGACGAGGAGCGCCGCGAGATCGGTGACCTCCGGCTCGCGGGCCGCGTTCTCGATCGTCGTCGTCCCGTGCGCGAGCGTGGCCGCGAGGAGGACGTTCTCCGTCCCGGTGACGGTGACCTGCGGGAAGCGGACGGTCGTGCCGGTGAGCCGTCCGCGCCCGGGGCCGACGCGCGAGACGTGCGCGTGGATGTATCCCTTCTCGACGGCGATTCGGGCCCCCATCGCCTCGAACGCGGCGATGTGGAGGTCGACGGGGCGGACGCCGATGGCGCAGCCGCCCGGGAGGGAGACGCGGGCCTCGCCGAATCGGGCGAGGAGCGGCCCGAGGACGAGGATCGAGGCGCGCATCGTCCGGACGAGGTCGTAGGGCGCCTCGGTCGAGACGATACGCGAGGCGTCCAGCGTGACGGTGCCGGGGGCTTCCCCCGAGATCGCGACGCCCATCCCGGCGAGGAGCTTCTTCATCGTCCGGATGTCGGCGACGGGAGGGATACGGTCGAGCGCGACGGGGCGCTCGGCGAGGAGCGCCGCGGCGACGGCGGGGAGGGCCGCGTTCTTCGCGCCGGATACGGCGAGCGTGCCCGAGAGACGGCAGGGACCGGAAACGAGGAAGGCGTCCAAAGCGGCGGGAGTGTAGTACGCGACCGGGGCCGGCGAAGGGCGGCGCGGGGGCCTCCGCCGTCGGGCTCCTTCAGCGGCGGCGGGCGACGACGGTGCGCGGGATGCCGGCCGCGTCGAGGCGGACGTCCTCGAGCGCGAACGCGGGGCTCGCCTCGACGAGGCCGCTCACCTCGCGGGCCTGGCCGTAGCCGATCTCGAAGAGGAACGGCGCGCCCGGGAGGAGGCGCGGCGGGAGCTCGGCGAGGAGGACGCGGACCGCATCGAGGCCGTCGTCGCCGCCGAAGAGGGCGAGGTGCGGCTCGTGGTCGGAGACCGTCTTCTCGACGTGCGGCGCGTCGACGCGCGGGACGTACGGGGGGTTCGCGACGGCGAGGTCGAAGAGGGGGCGTCGCGCGAGCGCCGAGAGCCAGTCGGAGGCGACGAAGGAGACGCGCGCGGAAACGCCGTGGAGCGCGGCGTTCGCGCGCGCCAGGGCGAGGGCCGCCTCGGAGCGGTCGACGGCGACGACCCGCGCCTCCGGGCGCTCGAGCGCGAGCGAAACGGCGAGGATGCCGCTCCCGGTCCCTCCGTCGAGGATCGTCCGGGCCGAGGGGGCGGCGGAGCGCGCGAGCTCGACGATCGCTTCGGTCTCGCCCCGGGGGATCAGGGCGCGCGGGTCGACGCGGAACGTCCGGCCGAGGAACTCCCACTCGCCGAGGAGGTACTGGAGCGGCTCGCCCGCCGCACGCCGCGC
>JAGOBQ010000189.1 GCA_017999215.1 Thermoanaerobaculia bacterium | reverse complement strand
CACGAGGCGGTACTAGGGGAGGTCGAGCTCGAGCGTCGTCTCGACGTCGACGATGCCGGGGATGCCGTAGACGGCCTTCTTCAGCTCGGCGGCGTAGTTCTTCAGAAGCGGGATCTCCTCGCCGCGGATCGAGACCATGACCGGCTTCTCGGCAAACTCGTCGCTCTGCATCTCGACCGACGGGATGATCCCGGCGATCCCGGCGATCCGGTCGCGCGCCTCGGACGCGAGGACCTTCGCGTGCTTCGTCCTCTCCGACTTCTCGACGAGCTTCACGTAGACGCGCGCGTCGCGCACCGTCCCCATGTCGCCCGCGCCGATCGAGGCATACGTGTGCCGGACCTCGGGCATCTTCTTCAGCTCGGCGAGGACGGCCTCCATCCGGCCGCGCGTCTCCTCGAACGAGGCGTCGGGGGCCGTCTTGAACTTGACCTGGAACTCGGCCTGGTCGGGGTTCGCCATGAACTCCGACTCGAGCGTCCCGAAGAGCCCGATGCCGGCGAAGAACGCGGCGGTCGCGAACGCGAGGACCGACTTCCGGTGGTCGAGGGCCCACGCGATCAGGCCCTTGTAGCGGTCGGCCGTCCGGTCGAACCACTCGTTGAACCGGTCGAGGGCGCGCGCCACGGCGTGCCGCTTCCCGATCCGCTCGACGTCCGGGTCGACCCACCGCGAGGAGAGCATCGGGTCGAGCGTGAACGAGACGAAGAGCGAGACGAGGACCGCGAAGGCGACCGTGATCCCGAACTGGAAGAAGAAGCGCCCCATGATCCCCTTCATGAAGGCGACGGGGACGAAGACGGCGACGATCGACATCGTCGTCGCGAGGACGGCGAGGCCGATCTCGGCCGTCCCGACCCGGGCCGCCGTCATGTGGTCCTTCCCGTCCTCGAGGTGCCGCACGATGTTCTCCCGGACGACGATCGCGTCGTCGATCAGGAGGCCGATCGCCAGCGAGAGCGCCATGAGCGTCATGACGTTCAGCGTCATCCCGAGGAAGTACATGACGATGAACGAGGAGATGACCGAGATCGGGAGCGTCAGCCCCGTGATCACGGTCGAGCGCCAGGAGTTGAGGAAGAGGAAGACGATGAGGACGGTCAGGATCGCGCCGATGATCAGGGTCGTCGTGACGTCGTGGACCGACTCCTTGATCATGACGGAGCCGTCCCGCACGAGCTGGATCTCGACGGACGGGGGAAGCTCGCTCCGGAGCTCCTCGATCTCCTTCGTGACGGCCTCGACGACGCCGACCGTGTTCGCCCGGCTCTGCTTGAAGACGTCGATCGCGACGGCCGGGACGCCGTTGACGAGGGCGAGCTTCCGCTGCTCCTCGACGGTATCGCGCACCTCGGCGATCTCGCCGAGCGCGATCGGCACGCCGCCCCGGGTGGCGACGACCATCGAGCGGAAGCCGGAGACCTCCCTCGGCTTGCCCGAGACGCGGACGGGCATCTCCTGCCCGCCGCGGTCGAGGCGGCCGAGCGGGGTGTTCACGTTCTCGCCCGCGAGGCCCGACACGACCTCGTCGACCCCGAGCCCGAGGGCGTCGAGACGCGACGGGTCGAGGTCGACGGCGACCTCGCGGGCGCTCTCGCCGACGAGGTCGACCTTCCCGACGCCGGGGAGGTTCTCGATGCGCCGCTTGACCTTCCGGTCGACGAGCGTCGTCAGCTCGCGCGGGGTCATGTCCGGCGAACGGACGGCGAGCGAGACGATCGCCATGCCGCCGATGTCGAGCTTCTGGATGACGGGCTCCTGGATCCCGGCCGGAAGGTCGTTCCGGATCGCGGAGATCTTCGAGCGCGCGTCCTGGGCGGCGTCGTTGATCTTCACCTCGAGGTTGAACTCGACGATGACCGTGGAGAGCCCCTCGCGCGACGTCGAGTAGACGTGCTTGACGCCCGAGATCGGGTTGACGGCCTGCTCGAGCTTCTTCGTCACCTCGCGCTCGACCGTCTCCGGCGAGGCGCCGGGGTACTGCGTGATGACCGAGAGGACCGGGATCTCGATGTCGGGGAACATGTCGATCGCGAGGCGCCGGTAGGAGAAGGCGCCGAGCGTGACGAGGGCGAGCATGAGGACCGTCGCGAAGACGGGCCTCTTGATCGAGAGGTCGGAGAGGAACACGGCTCAGGCTCCCTTCGAGACGAGGACCCGGTCCCCCTCGCGGAGGTTGAAGCCGCCGCGCGTGACGACCACCTGGCCGGGCGAGAGCCCCTTGACGACCTCGACGACGTCTCCTGGCGCCGCGCCCGTCTCGACGGGGAGGCGCCTCGCGACGCCTCCCTCGACGACGAAGACGCCGGCCGTGCGGGCCACGGTGTCCCAGGAGACGAGGGCGGAGCGCGGGACGACGAGGACGCCGGGCCTGCGGCCGGTGACGATGCGCCCCTTGACGAAGAGGCCCGCCCGGAGCGCTCCGTCCCCGTTCGGCACCTCGGCCTTTACCTTCACCGTCCGGCTCGCCTCGTCGGCCGCCGGGTTGATGAACGAGACCTTCCCGGAGAACGTCCGCCCGGCGAGGGCGTCGCTCGTGAACGCGAACGTCTGGCCGACCCGAAGCGCCGCCATCCGGGCCGACGGGACGCTCGCGGTCAGCTCGAGGACCCGGTTGTCGACGATGCGGAACATCGGCGCCGGGCTCCCCATGTTCTCGACGTAGTCGCCGACGTTCACGTTCCGTACCGCGACGACGCCGTCGATCGGCGCGCGGAGGACGGCCTTCGAGAGCCGCGTCCCGGCCAGCGCGTGCTGCGCCTTCGCGGCCTCCGCGGCCGCGCGCGCCGCCTCGTCGGCCGATCGCGCCTCGTCGAGCTGCTGCTGGGTCGCGAGGCCGGCCTCCTTCAGCTTCACCGTCCGGTCGAGCTCGCGTGCGGCGCGCTTCGCCCCGGCCTCGGCCTGGAGGAAGGTCGCCTTCGCGGCCTGCACCCCGGCCTCCACCTCGCGCGAGTCCAGACGGGCGAGGGGCGTCCCCGCCGCGACGCGGACCCACTGCGTCACGAACACCTCGGCGACCGTGCCGGAGTACTCGGTCTTCACCTCGGCCTCGCTTCGGGCGGCGAGGGTTCCGACGACCTCGACGGACTCTTCGAGGTCGGAGGCCGCGGTCGTCGCCGTCTCGACGGCGACGGGCGGGCGCTGGCCGTCCCCGGCGGCCGGCTTGCCGCAGCCGGCGGCGCCGGCGGCGAGGACGAGGAGAAGGGCTGCGGACGGGGCGGCGAGGGTCGTGCGGTTCATCGAGCGGGCTCCTGCTGTGCGTTGCGGGGGGCGGCGAGGCCCTCGAAGACGAGGTCGAGCGTCCGGCGGAGGCCGTCCTGCCCGAGCCCGAGCTCCGGGTGCGCGAGGGTGAGGTCCATGTTGAAAGAGAGGACGCCCATGAGGGCGAGGGTGACGTCCTGCGGGTCGGCCGGCCGGAGGTCGCCCGCGGCGATTCCTTCCGCGACGAACTCGGCGATGACGGCTTTCAGCTTCTCGTGGAAGATCTCGAAGTCGAACGGCGGCGCTCCCTGGGCCGGCCCCCAGAAGACCGCGTTCATCATTCGGACCTCGGCCTTTCGCGTCTCGAAAGTCCGGAAGATCCCGAGGAGGAAGGCCTGGAGGCGCTCCCGCGCGGTGCCATCCTTCACGCGGCTGGCGGCGATCGATTCGTCGGCGATCTTCAGGAGCTCTTCGAGGATCGCGAGGTAGATCCCTTCCTTGCTTTCGAAGTGGTAGTAGAGGGACGGCTTCGTCACGCCGGCCATCTCCACGATCTCCCTCACCGACGTCGCGGCGTAGCCGCGATTCGTGAAGAGGAGGATCGCCGCATCCATAAGTCTTTTTCGGACAGAGCTTTCGCCTGGTTCCTGCGGCACGGATCAAACCTCCTCGGCACCCCGTCACCGTTCACCGGCTCGGGTTACCGACCGGTAGGTAATCTGGGGCCGACGACGGCGCTCGTCAAGGGCGGAACGAAAAAAAGCCCCCTGGGCGCGTCTAGCGCTTCGGTGCGATCCGCCCGAGCTTGTCGCCAATGCCGAGGACGACCCAGATCGTCCCGTCAGCGGCCGTCGAGACGGCGACCGGACCGTCCGGGAGCAGCGTCCACGCGACCTTGCCCGTCTCCGGCTCGAGCCGGCCGAGCTTCTTCGCCGTTGGAGCCGCAAACCAGACTCCGCCGTCCGGCGCGACGGCGATGCCGGCCGGGGCGTTCTCGACGGGGATCTCCTCGAGGGTGCCCCGCGGCGAGACGCGGGCGATGCGCCTCGCGTTCGGCAGCGCCGCCCAGACGGTCCCGTCCGGCGCGAAGGAGATCGCGTCGGGCTGTGCGTTCGGCGTCGCGAGCGGCCAGGCCGTGACCTCCCCGTCGGGGGAGACGCGCACGAGGCGGTTGCCCCTCCGCTCGACGACCCACGCGGCGCCGTCCCGGGCGACGGCGATCCCGGTCGGCTCGCTCGCCTCGGGGAGGGCGAACTCGCGCACGATCCCGTCCGAGCCGCGACGCCCGACGCGGCCCTCGGCCGGACGGGTGAACCACGCGATCCCGTCCGCGGACACCGCGAGCCCCGTCGGTTCGCCTCCCGCCCTTCCGAGGGAGACCTCCGTGAAGGTGCCGTCCGTCGCGACGCGGCCGAGCCGCTCTCCGGCGAGGTCGGCGCTCCAGGCCGTGCCATCCGGCTGGACGGCAACGGCGAGCGGCTGGGTTCCGCGCGAAGGGAACGGGAAGAGCTCGATCTCGCCGGACGGGCTCACGCGGCCGAGCGCCCCGGAGAACTGCGCCGAGAACCAGACGGTCCCGTCGGGAGCGACGGCGAGTCCCGCCGCTCCCGTGCCCGGCGGCAGGCTCACGACGTCGAGAGAGACGCCGAGAGCCGGCGCGAGGAGGAGCGCGAGCGCGGGGAGGAGCCTGCGTAGATCGTTCCTCATGTCGAACCGCCGCGGACGCCGCGTGCCGGGCGTCCGAACGAGCAAGGATAGGCCCGGGACGTCAAACCCGCGCGAAGTATCCTCGCCGCTGAGGCGGCGCTCTCCCCGGCGGCGACGTCAGCGGCCGAGCGCGGCCGGGAGCTTCTTCGCGACCTTCTCGGCGGCGTCGCGGGTCGCCTCGAGCTGCGGGCTCTCCTCGTCGTCGGGACCGCTCCTGCGGTAGTTCGCCGTGCCGGTGACCTCCAGGGGCTTCCGTTCCTTCCCGGTGGCGGCGTCGACGATCCGGAGCGTCGCCGGGCAGTCGACCCGCACGCTCTCCACGACCCGGTCGTAGGCGTACCCCTCCGGGCTCGTCTCGCGGTAGCTCATCCGGCTGACGTCGACCCGGCAGGGGGCGAGCGAGACGCCGATCCAGCTCGTTCCGGCCCACTCCTCCCGCAGCGCCCGGGCGGCCTCGCCATCCGGCTCGGCGACGACCGCCCCGAGGGATATCCCGGCGAGGCGGGCGTCCGAAAGCGTCGCCTTCCCCCGATCGGAGAGCTCGGACTCGAGGCGGGCCACGAACGCGGACAGGGCCTCCTCGTCGCCGTCGGACTCCACGAGGACGGCCCGCGGCTTCGGCTTCTGGGCGAACGCGGGGAGCGCGAGGAGCGACCCGGCGAGCGCGAGGGCGACGACGCGAGCGGCGGTCATGCCGGAAGAGTAGCGCGACGCGGCTCGTCCGCTATCCTCCCCGCCGCATGCTCCTTCCGGCCGCGCTCGCCCTCGCCCTCCTCCTCGCCGCCCCGCCGCTCGCGGCGGGGCCCGCCGCCGAGGAGGACTCGCCATCCCCCGTGAAGGCGGAGGTGGCCGTCGTCGCCTCGCACGCAGGGGCGGGGCCGGAGGCGGCTACGGTCGCGGTCCTGAGCCGGGAGGCGATCGAGCGGCTGCCGGCGCGCTCGCTCGCCGACCTCCTCCGGTACCTCCCCGCCGTCGACGTGAGGCGCCGCGGCCCCGGGGTCCAGGCAGACGTCTCCCTGCGCGGGGCCGACTACAACGGCACGCTGATCCTCGTGGACGGGGAGCCGGTCAACGACCCCCAGACGAACCACCACTCGCTCGACCTCGACGTACCGGCCGACGCCATCGAGAGGATCGAGGTCCTCTACGGCTCCGCCTCTGCTCTCTGGGGCTCCGAGGCGGTCGGCGGCGTGATCCACGTCGTCACGCGCGGCGCGAGCCTCGGCCGGGCGCGCGCCCAGATCGAGGGCCGGTACGTCCACGGCTCCCACTCGCTCGACGCCGGGAGCGTCCGGGTCGCCACGAGGCTCTCCGATTCCCTCACCGTGTCGGTCGACGCCTCCCGCTCCGAGTCGAGCGGCTTCCGCGACGACCGCGAGCACGCCGAGAAGACGGTCCGCGCCTCGCTGCGGCTCGAGACCGCGGCCGGCCCGGTCACCCTCTCGGGGGGCGGCGCGAGCCGGGCGTTCGGCGCGTGGGGCTTCTACGGCACGCGCTACCCGAACCAGCACGAGGAGACCCGGAGCCGGAGCCTGCGTCTCGCGGCCGACCTCTCCCTCGGCGGCGGCTGGACCCTCGCCCCCTCCGTCTCCGTGCGCGACCACCGGGACGACTTCGTCCTCGAGCGGACGGACCCCTCCTTCTACCGCAACCTCCACGATACCGACCGTTCCGCCGTCCGCCTCGTGGCGCGCCGCCCGTTCCTCGGCGGCTCCCTCGCGCTCGGGGGCGAGACGGGGCGCGACGCGATCGACTCGACGAACCTCGGACGGCGCGCCCGCACCCGCAGCGCCGCGTTCGTCGAGCTCGCCCGACCGTTCGTCGCGGCGTCCCCGTCCGCCGGCGGAGTCCGTGCCGGCCTCCGCACCGACCGGCACGAGGGCTTCGGGACGCGGCTCTCGCCGCAGCTCGCGGCGTGGGTCGGTCTCGGGGCCGGCGTGAAGGCCCGCGCCTCGGTCGGCACCGCCTTCCGGGTGCCGACGTTCACCGAGCTCCACTACGTCGACCCTCAGACGATCGGAAACCCCTCGCTGCGGCCCGAGAAGTCGACCTCGTTCGAGGCGGGCCTCTCCTGGGACCACGGCGCGCTCTCGTTCGACGCCGCCGTCTTCCACCGCCACGGAACCGACCTCGTCGACTTCGTCCGCTCCGGCCCGGACGAGCCGTACCGGGCCACGAACCTCCGGACCGTCGACACGCGCGGCCTCGAGGCGTCGGTCGTCCTCGACGCGGCGCGCCTCGCCCCGACGCCGCTCGCGCGGCTCGCGTTCCGGGCCGCCGTCTACTCGGCCGACCTCGAGAGGCTCCGGGCCGAGGCGGGCGCGTCCGAAGGCCGCTACGTCCTCGACCCCCTGAGGACGCGGTGGGACCTCCTCGCGGAGGTCCGCGTCCCGTTCCGCATGGAAGCGCTCGTCCGCCTCTCGTACTTCGATCGCCCCTCCTTCGACGAGGGGGTCCTCCTGCTCGACGCGCGTCTCGGGTACGACGTCGTGGACGGCGACGTCGTCGAGATCTTCGTCGAGGGAGAGAACCTCGGGGCCGTCCGGTACGAGGAGGTCCCGGGCGTGCCGCTCCCGGGGCGGACCGTCGCCGCCGGCGTGCGCCTCACCTGGTGAGGCGGAGCGTAAACTCGGGAGAGCGAGGGCGTACCGGTTCGATGCACACGATTCTGCTGGTCGACGACATGAGGAGCTTCCTCGACCTCGAGGCCACGATCCTCTCGCGCGCCGAGTGCCGGATCCTGACCGCGTCGACCGGCCTCGAGGCGATCCGCGTCGCCCGGACGGAGAAGCCCGACCTGATCGTCCTGGACATCGAGATGCCGGAGATGAACGG
>JAGOBQ010000188.1 GCA_017999215.1 Thermoanaerobaculia bacterium | reverse complement strand
TGGCCGGAGATCATCACGACCGGCAGGTCGTGCCCGCGCGCGCGGAGCTGGTCGAGGACGGAGAGCCCGTCGACGTCCGGCAGCCAGACGTCGAGGAAGAGCGCGGCCGGCCTCGGCCCCGTCCGCTCCCCGAGGCGCGCGAGGACCGACCCGCCGTCCTCGAACGTCTCCACGCGGTATCCCTCGTCGCCGAGGATCTGCGCCAGCGTCTTCCGGATCCCGGCGGCGTCGTCGCAGACGAGGACCGTCTGTCCCCGGGGCCCGGGGGCGCTCACCGCCTCCTCCGCGGGCGAAGGGTCATGCGGCCGGCCACTCGAAGACGAATCGGCATCCCCGGGGGGCATTCTCCTCCAGGATCACGCGCCCACGGTGCTCCGCCGCGATCCGGGACGTGATCGAGAGCCCGAGGCCGAAGCCGTTCGCCTTCGTCGAGAACGTCGGCTCGAAGACGAGGTCCCTCTCCCCGGGCGGGATGCCCGGGCCGTCGTCGGAGACGACGACGCGGGCGAGCCCCCCGTCCACCGAGGCGCGGACGGAGACCGAACCGCCGGGCGGCGTCGCGGCGACGGCGTTGTCGACGAGGTTCACGAGGGCGCGCTTCACCTGCTCGGCGTCCCCGCGGACCGCCGGGAGGTCCGGCGCCGCCTCCGCCGCGACGCGGACTCCGGCCTTCGTCCCCTCGTACAGCTTCACGACCTGAGCCACGACCGTGCCGAGGTCGAGCTCGCCGAGCCGCGTCTCGGGGAGCCGCGCGAAGCGGTGGAACGCGTCGACGAGCGCCGCGAGCGAGCGCACCTCCTGGACGATCGTGTCGGCCCCCTCCTCGACGACCTTCGCGAGCTCCGCGTCGCAGCCGGCCGAGCCGCGGGCCTTCCTCCGGATCCGCTCGGCGGCGAGCCGGACGGGCGTGAGCGGGTTCTTGATCTCGTGCGCCATACGCCGGGCGGCTTCTTCCCAGGCGGCGGCCCGCTCGGCCTTGACGAGCGCCGTCGTGTCCTCGAGCGTGACGACCCAGGCCGTCCGCTCCGGCCCCTCGCCCGCGACGCCGGTGACGTGGACCTCGAGGACGAGCGGCTCGCGGGCGCCGGGCGGCGAGAGCGAGAGCGTCCCCTCGCGCGGGCCGCTCCCGAGGAACGCCGCCGCGAGGAGCTCCCGGAGGGGAGCCGCCCACTCCCCGGGGAGGAGCTCCGCGAGCGGCGTGCCGGTCGGCGCGTCGGGCGTCCGGAGCATCCGCATCGCGGCGTCGTTCATCCCGCCGAGGCGCGAGGCGCCCCCGTCCTCGCCCGGAGCCGGCCCGAACGCGAGGACCCCGACGTCGAGGTGCGCGAGGATCGTCCGCACGCGGAGCCGCTCCTCGTCCATCCGCGCGTAGGCCGTCCGGAGGGCGGCGTTCGCCGAGACGAGCTGCTCGCGGCTCCCGCGGAGCTCGTCGGTCATCGCGTTGAACGCGTTCCCGAGCGTCGCGATCTCGTCGGTCCCCTCCACCTCCACCCGGGCCGTGAAGTCGCCCGCGCCGACCCTCCGGACCGACCGCGCGAGCGCGGCCACCGGCCCCGTCACGCGGCGCGCCAGGACGAGGCCGACCCAGACCGCCGCCAGGAGGACGAGGAGCGCGAGGAGGAGAAAGAGAAGCACCTGCACGGCCTGCAGCGAGCCCCGTTCCGCCTCCAGCTGAGCGAACGCCGACGTCGAGCGCGACAGCGCGCGGAGCGGCGCCGCCTCCGCCGGGGGCTCGTACGTGCCGAGGACGAGGAGGCCGGAGCGGTCCGCGACGACCGTCCGGCCGACGAGGCCGCCGCCCTCCACCGAGTCGACGCGGCGGACCGAGCCGCGCGCGCGGGCCGCGGAGAGCCACTCCGCCGACGGCTCCGGCACGTCGCGCAGCGGCCAGCGCGGCGCGCTCACCGCGAGGACGGAGGGGCGCGCGCCGTTCCCCGCGGGGCGCAGCTCGACGTAGTCGAGGCCCGACTCCTCGCGCGCGGTCGCGAGGAGGGCGAGGCGCGCCGTGTCGCCGCGGGCCTCCGGCAGCGAGGCCGCGAGGCGGACGGCCACCCGGAGCTCGCGCTCGGCCGCGCGCCGCCGCACGATCTCCACGACCTCGCGCCCCGACTCGATCGTCTGCGTCACCGGCGGCGCGAACCAGACGTCGACGCTCCGCTGCAGGAGCCCCGTCGTCGGGAGGATCAGGAGGGCGATCGGCAGCAGCGCGAGCCCCACGTTCGTCAGGACGATCCTCACCTGGAAGCGCGAGCCGAAAACGCCGCGGCGCGCGTCGAGGAGGAGCCGGACGGCGCTCCGCCCGATCACGAAGAGGAGCGCGAGGATCAGGACGACGACGATGTAGGTGAGGACGAAGAGGAGCACGCGGTTCGTCGCGGCCGGTGCCGCGAGCGCGCGGGAGCGGAGGACGAGGGCGTAGATCCCGGCGAGCGCGGCCCCGAGGAGGAGGCCGATGCCGATCAGGACGCGGTTGTCGCGCGCCCAGGCGGCCTTCACGGCGCCCCTCCCGGCTCCCGCCAGCGGAAGACCGGCGACTTCCGCCAGCTCGTCCCGACCGCCGTCGGGAGGAAGCCGAGCGCGAGGCGCGACCCGTAGACGCACCGGACACGCACGGCGAGCTTCGGCCCCGCGAGGGCGGGCCCCATCCGGAAGCAGGGGAGGCCGGGCAGCGCCGACAGGGCGCGCTCCGCCTCCGCGAGCGACGGAAGGACGACCGTCTCGAGGAGCCGCCCGTCCAGCCTCCGCTCCACGGCGAAGTCGCCGCCGACCGGACGGTAGGTCGCCGTCACCGCGTAGCGCCGCTCGTCGAGCGGGTCGTCCCACCACTTCCGCCGCGAGACGAAGAGGCGCACCTGCCACGTCACCGTCGTCGGGAGACCCGAGGCGAGCCTCTTCCGCACGTCCTCCGGGAGCGGCCGCGAGAGCCCGGCCGTCACGGCCACGTCGCGGCCCTGGAGGGTCGTCTCGACGCGGGGGATCCGGAGTCGGTCCGGGTCGGCGCCGGCGGCGGGGAAGGCGGCGACGAGCGCGGTCAGCGCGGCCGCGACGACGAGGGACCTCGGACGCACCCGCGCATTGTGCGCGGAATCTCCGGAATCCTCAGCGGCCGGCGAGGGCGACCGACTCGGGGGCCGGCTCGACGCGGCGGAGGTGCTCGCCGGCGAGCGCCTGGCGGATCTCCTTCGCGAGCGCCGTGTGGAGCGCGTGGCCGGCGCGGTGCGCCACCACGTGCCCGACGACCGGGCGGCCCACCAGGGCGAGGTCGCCGACGAGGTCGAGCACCTTGTGCCTCACGAACTCGTCGGGGAAACGGAGGCCGCCGTTCAGGACGGCGCTCTCTCCGACGACGATGCAGTTGTCCTCGCTCGCGCCGCGGGCCAGCCCCTTCGACTTCATGTACTCGTACTCGGCCAGGAACCCGAACGTCCGCGCCGGGGCGAGATGCGCGGCGTACGTCTCGGGCGTCAGGACGAGCGAGATCGACTGCCGGCCGACGGCCGGGTGCGGGAAGTCGATCGAGTAGGAGATGCGCAGCTCCTTCGCCGGGCGGATCTCGATCCACTTCCCGTCGGAGCCGTGGACCGACAGCGTCTTCGGGACGACGAACGGACGCGCCGCCGAGGCGAGGGTGGTGAGCCCGGCCGACTGGATCTCGGCGACCCAGGGGGCAGAGCTGCCGTCCAGGATCGGAAGCTCGGGGCCGTCGATCTCGACCGTCAGGTTGTCGAGGCCGAGGCCGGCGGCGGCGGAGAGGAGGTGCTCGACTGTCCCCACCTCGCGACCGCGCTCTCCGAGCGACGTCGCGTAGTCGAGGCGGCCCGCCTCTTCGGCGAGCGCCGGGAGAACGGCTCCGACGTCGGTCCGGACGAAGACGATGCCGCGGCCGGCCGGAGCCGGACGGAGCGTCGCGCGCACCAGGTGTCCGGAGTGGAGTCCCACGCCCGAAACGGTCACGGTCCGGGCGAGCGTCGTCTGAAGCCTCATGTCGCGGCCTTCCATTGCATGCCGGATGCCAGCCCGGCGCCACGGAAGCCGCTGATTTCGAGTGGGTTGCACTCAGGCGGAGACGCCCTCGTGTGGACGCGACGCCGCAGGGTGTGGCGTAAGTGCGACACTTTCCCGGTTCGCAGCATCCGCCATTCCTTCCCGAGGGAAGCCCGCGTCGGCCTCGTCGGCCCGGCACGGCATACTCAGCGCCGTGACTGCGCGCCCCGCCTCGCCCCATCCGAAGAGGGAGAAGGACCTCGCCGTCCGCGTCGTCGCGAAGAACCGGAAGGCGTTCCACGAGTATTTCGTCGAGGACAAGATGGAGGCGGGCCTCGAGCTCACCGGCACCGAGGTCAAGTCTCTCCGCGAGGGGAGCACGAACCTCACCGACGGCTGGGTCGAGCTCGCGGGCGGGCAGGCGTTCCTCCACGGCGTCCACGTCTCGCCCTACCTCGCCGGCTCCTGGAACAACCCCGACCCCGTCCGCAAGCGGCGGCTCCTCCTCCACAAGCGCGAGATCCTGAAGTGGGCCGTGAAGCTCCAGCGCACCGGCGCCACGTGCATCCCCCTCTCCCTCTACTTCAAGGGCCCGCGCGCCAAGGTCGAGATCGCGCTCGTCACCGGCAAGAAGCTCCACGACAAGCGCGAGACGATCAAGCGCCGCGAGGCCGACCGCGAGAGCCGCGCGGCGATCAAGGCGGGGCGGACGAGGTAGTCCCTTCGGGTGGAGCCCTTCCGCGGGAAGCGCCTCCGGGCCCGAAGCAGACTCCCCGTGCGAAAACCCCGCGTTGGTTGGATACTTCCCCCTGCGGAAACCCTGCCCAATCCGGGATCAGGGAGAGGAGGCAATACTTGAAGCGAGGGGCTGGCCCTGGAGAGGGGCGCCGTGGCACGTCCGACCGTCGTCTGCTGAACCTTCTCTGCCTGGTCGTCGCGGGAGCCCTCGGATGGCCCGCGAGCGCGGCGCCCGGTTCCGAGACGCGAATTCTCCTGAACGCAGGGGTCATCGACACGGCCGCCCCCGAGGCTCAGGCGCGCCGGACCGCGGCCCTCCCGGCGGCGGGGAAGGCGATGCGCCTCGTGCAGTACCCGGGGCCGATCCAGCCCGGGTGGTATGCGGACCTCGCGGGCACCGGCGTGAAGATCGTCACGTACATTCCCGAGAACGCCTACCTCGTCTGGGGAACCGGCGCGCAGCTCGCGGCAGTCCGAAAGCTCCCGGACATCCAGTGGGAGGGTGACTACACTCCGTTCGACCGGATCGACCCGGGGACGAAGTCGCCGACGGGCGCCTATTCCGTCCAGCTCGTCGAGGACGAGACGGAGAACCCGGCCACCCTCGCTCTCGCCAAGACGCTCGGTACGAGGCCGGCTCTCGAGGACCGCCTCCTCGGCTACGTCAATCTGCGCGTCTACTCCGGCGAAGAGGCCGTCGGTCAGCTCGCGGCCCGCCAGACGTCGTCTCGATCCAGCCCTGGGTCGAGCCGAAGAAGCTCGACGAGCGCCAGAGCATGATCGTCGCCGGAGAGCTGACGGGGGGCGTGCCGAACGGCGCCGGCTACCTCGCTTGGCTCGCGGCGAAGGGGTTCACGCAGGCCCAGTTCACGTCCTCCGGTTTCGGCGTCGACGTCACGGACAGCGGGCTGGACGACGGCACGCAGCAGCCGAACCACTTCGGCCTCTACGTCGCGGGCGACGTCACCGGCACGAGCCGGGTCGTCTACAACCGCCTCGAGGGGACCCCGCACGCCGGCAGCACGATCTCCGGCTGCGACGGCCACGGCAACCTGAATGCCCACGTCATCGGCGGCTACAACGACCTCACCGGCGCGCCGTTCCAGGACGCCGCGGGCTTCCGCTACGGGCTGGGCGTGGCTCCCTTCGTCAAGGTCGGCTCGTCGGTCATCTTCGATCCCGGCTCCTTCACGAATCCCGACTACGAGGACCTCCAGTCCCGCGCGTACCGGGACGCCATGCGCATCAGCTCGAACAGCTGGGGCGCGGACTCGGACCTCTACGACGTCGACGCCCAGCGATATGACGCCCTCGTCCGCGACGCCCAGCCCGCCAGCTCTGCCGTCCCGGCGCCCGGAAACCAGGAGATGGTCATCGTCTTCGCAGCAGGCAACGCGGGGCCCTCCCTGGGCACCGTCGGGACGCCTGGGACCGCGAAGAACGTCTTTACCTCCGGCGCCTCCGAGAACGTCCAGGCCTTCGGCGGCGCGGACGGGTGCGGGACCACGGACGCGGAGGCGGACAGCGCGCTGGACGTCGCGTCCTTCTCCAGTCGCGGCCCCTGCGCCGACGGGAGGAAGAAGCCGGACCTGATGGCGCCGGGCACGCACGTTTCCGGAGGGGTCGCACAGGCGGCCGGCCAGCAGGCCCAGCCGCCGGCGGTGGCGGCCGGCCAGGCGCTCGCCTGCTTCGACGCCACCGGCGTCTGCGCCGGCCCGAGCGGGAACGACTTCTGGCCCCTCGGGCAGCAGTGGTACACGGCCTCCTCCGGCACGAGCCACTCGACCCCGGCGATGGCGGGCGGCGCGGCGCTCCTCCGCCAGTACTTCATCAACCAGGGGATGACGCCTCCGAGCCCCGCGATGACGAAGGCGTACCTGATGAACTCGGCCCGCTACATGACCGGGACGGGCGCGAACGACGACCTCTACTCGAACAGCCAGGGCATGGGGCTCATGGACCTGGGCCGGGCGTTCGACGGGACGGCTCGGCTCCTCGACGACCAGCTTCCGGCGAGCCTCTTCACCGCGACGGGTCAGACGCGGACCTTCAACGGCTACGTCGCCGACGGCGGGAAGCCGTTCCGCGTGACGGTCGCCTGGACCGACGCGCCGGGCTCCACGACCGGCTCGGCCTGGAAGAACAACCTCGACCTGACGGTGACCGCCGGCGGGAGCACGTACCGCGGGAATGCCTTCGCCGGCGCGAGCTCGGTGACGGGCGGCGCCGCGGACACGCAGAACAACGTCGAGAGCGTCTTCCTCCCCGCGGGCGTGACCGGGCCGTTCACGGTCACGATCACCGCGACGAACGTCAACTCGGACGGCGTTCCCGGGAACGCCTCGGCGCTCGACCAGGACTTCGCCCTCGTCGTCTACAACGGCTGCACGTCGCAGCCTGCCGCCCCCACGGGCGTCTCGGCCTCGGCGACCGCGCCGAACGAGGTGACCGTCTCCTTCACGACGAACGGGAGCCCCGAGTACCGCGTCTACCGCAGCCAGGTGGCGGGCGGGCCCTATGCCCTCGTGGCGAGCACCGCGGGATCGCCTTTCGTCGACAGTCCGATCTCCGGGGGGATCGACTTCTATTACGTCGTCCGTGCGGTGGACTGCGCCGAGTCGACGAACTCGAGCGAGGCCCCCGTCACGACGACCGGGAACTGCACCCTGCCGCCCGCCTTCGCGGGCCTCGCGAGCGTCACGAACGGCGGCGTCTCCACGTGCACGAACCTCCTCTCCTGGCCGGCCGCGACGCCGGCCTGTGCCGGGACGATGACCTACTCGGTCTACCGGAGCACGACGCCCGGCTTCGAGCCGGCGGCCGGCAACCGCATCGCCCCGGGCCTGACCGGCACGACCTTCGCCGACGACCTGAGCCTCGCGAACGGGACGACCTACCACTACGACGCCCGCGCGGTCGAGACGAAGGACGTCCCGGCCGAGGCGACGAACGGCGTCGAGGAGAGCGCGAAGGTCACCGGCACCGTCACGACCGAGGTCGACTACTTCGACCACCTCGACGGGA
>JAGOBQ010000187.1 GCA_017999215.1 Thermoanaerobaculia bacterium | reverse complement strand
GCGAGCTCGGGGGCGGTCGCCGCGCCGACCCCCGACGAGGCGCCCGTGATGAGGACGGCGTGGTCTTTCATGTCGCGTGGACTCTACCGGAACCCCCGCCTCTCACCGCCGCGCGCGGAACGGGAGGAGGACGAGGCTGCCGGCGACGAGCGCCCCGACGAGCATCGGGCCGAAGGGCTGGTCGAGGACGATCGCGAGGACGAAGGCGGCGAGGTAGGCGGTCACGGAGAAGCCCGCGCAGTGGACGAGGGCGCGCTTCCACGAGGCGGCGATCCGGAAGGCGACCCAGGGCGGGAGGAAGACGAGGGCGAACGTCGCCATGACGCCGATCGACTCGGTCGCGAGCGCGACGGAGAAGGCGACGAGGAGGTCGAACGCGAGGTGGAGCTTCCAGGGGGAGGCCCCGTTCGCGGCGAGGCTCTCCGGGAAGAAGTGCTCGAGGAGGAGCCGCTTCGAGAGCCACGTGCCGGCGGCCGCGACGACGGCGACGAGGGCGAGGGCGGCGCCGAGGTTCGCCCAGGTCGTGAAGTAGAGCTGACCCTCGAGGAGGGAGTGCGAGAGCTCCTCGCCGCGCGTGCTGTTCGCGGCGCCGAGGAGCGCCGCGCTCCAGCCGAAGAAGAGGAGGACGGCGTAGACGTCGTTTCCCGAGCGCTCGGTGCGCCCCTTGAGCGCGGCGGCGACGACGGCCGCGCCGAGCGAGCCGGCGAGCGGGTGGACGCCGACGAGGATCGCCATCACCCCGCCCGCCGCGGTCACCTGCGCGAGGCCGAGCGCGGCGAGCCACTCGTTCCGGAGCCTCACGTAGGCGCCGAGAACCGGGAGGAGGAGAGCGAGGAGGAAGCCGTTCGCGAGGGGGACGCGGAAGAGGGGGTCGAAGACCTGCGCGAGCGTCACCGGCCCACCTCCAGGACGCGCGCGGGGACGCCGGTGAAGAAGCGGGCGTCGTGCGTGACGACGAGGACGGCGCGGTCCCCGCGGGAAGAGAGGAGGAGCTCGGAGAGGGCGGCCACGGCGTCGGGGTCCATGTTGTTCGTCGGCTCGTCGAGGATGACGAGGCGGGCGTCGCCGCCGAGACAGGCCCAGACCGTCAGGAGCTGGAACTGCCCGCCCGAGAGGCGGTCGACGCGGGTCTTCAGGAGCGGCCGAAGGGAGGGGGGCGGCTCCGCCGTCGCGGCGGTGAGCCGAAGGAGCTCGTCGGCGCGGAGCGGGACGTCGGTCTCCCGGACGGGGCGCTGGCGCTGGTAGGCGATCGTCGTCCCCGGCTTCCGGACGACCTCGCCGGAGAGGACTTTCGACGTGCCGGTCAGCGCCCCGATGAGGGTCGACTTGCCGCAGCCGTTCGGTCCGACGAGGCCGAGGACGTCGCCGGGGCCGAGGTCGAAGGAGACGGGGCCGACGACGGGCTTCGCATAGCCCGCGACGACCTCGCGGTAGGAGAGGATCGGTTCGGCGTTCACTTTCCCGAGGCTACTCCTTCCACCCAGCGGTCGACGTGCGCGAGGTACTCCTCCGTGGAGGCGCCCACGGCCGGCTCGAGCGGGAGCCGCACCTTCGGCCAGCCGAGATTGCGGGCGAGGAACTCCGGTCCCTGGCCGGGCTGGAAGTCGGTGAAGAGGATGACCCCCTTCTGCCCCTTGAACCGGCCCGTCAGCTCTCGGAGGTGCGAGGCGGTCGGCGGGATTCCCGGCAGCGGCTCGACGTAGCCGAGGATCGGCACGCCGAGGAGCGCGGCGAGGTAGTTGACGTCCTTGTGGAAGAGGAGGACCCCCTTCGCGCCGCCCGCCTTCGCCTTCCATCCGGGGACACGCGCCTCCACGGCCGTGCGGAACGCGGCCGCGCCCGCCCGGTAGCGGGCGGCGTTCGGGGCGTCGAGAGTGGCGAGCCGCCCGGCGAGGGCGTCGGCGACTTTCGCCATCCGGACGGGGTCGAGGTACAGGTGCGGGTTCCCCATCGGGTGGACGTCGCCCTGCGACCGGTCGGCGGCCTGCCCGGCCTCGAGGAGCGGGACCTGGGCGGCCGCCTCGAAGTAGCCGGGAGCGCCGGGGAGGATCTTCCCGTTCCCCGAACCCTTGAGGGCAGCGGGCAGCCAGCCGATCTCCAGCTCGGCGCCGATGGCGACGAGGAGGTCGGCTCTCCGGAGGGCGACCATCATGCTGGGCCGGGCCTGCAGGACGTGGACGTCCCGGTCGGGAGGCGCGAGGACCGTCACCTTGACGGCGTTGCCGCCGACGGCGTTCGCGAGGACCCCCATGCTGGAGGTCGTCGCGACGACGTTCATCGCCGCGGCGGCGGGGAGCGCGGTGGCGAGGAGGGCCGAGGCCAGGAGGGTCTTCTTCACGTTCGCCTCCTCAGAAAGCGTGCGCGCCGTGGGCGCCGAGCGAGAGCTGGAGCTGGAGGAGGAAGCGCCCCCACTTCTCCATCTCCCCGTCGACGCGGATCGAGGCGCGCTCGAGCTGGGCCCGGACGCGCGAGTACTCGGTCGGGTTGAAGGTGAGCGCCGCCGTGAGGCGGCTCGAGGAGCCCCAGGCCGTCTTCTCGCCGGCGAGGACGGTCTCGTTCGTCAGGCCGCCTCCGTCCCAGCGGACGCCGAGCTGGAGGCGCGGAAGGAGCCCGTAGACCGCCTGAAGGTAGGCGCCGTCGTGCCGGGAGACGGCCCGGTCCGCCGTGCCGGCGAGGTCGAGCTCCTTCTTCCTCCGGAGGTACTCCGCCTGGAGGACGAGGTCGCCGGCGCCGTGCGGGCGGGGAGAGTCGTACTTCCAGACGGCGTCGAGACCCCAGAGCGTCGCCGTCCCGTCGAGGACCTCGTCGGGGATCCCGTCGGCGTCCTCGTCGTGGACCTCCTGGTGGCTCCGGCTCGACGCGAACGAGGCGCCGACCTGGAGGGCGCTCGAGTAGCCGAGGTCGGGGCCGAGCTTCACGAACCCCGTGAAGAGGCGTGGGCCGCTCTTCCCGGAGAGGACGCGCGGCGCGTCGCCTTCCGCGAGGCCCGGCAGCTCCAGGTCTCCGAGGTGGTTCGCGAGCTTCTCGTTCTCCCCCTGCAGGAGCTCGGCCCCGACCTTCAGGTAGAAGGGGAGCTTCGGGAGCCAGGTGAGCTGGAGTCCTTTCTCGTTCAGCCCGTGCCCGCCGAGGAGCAGCTCGTAGGCGAGGTTCTGGTCGACGAAGTCCCACTGGTGCGGGTGGTGCGCGTTCGCGTAGCCGATCCCGCTCAGGAGCTTCCCCCCCTTGAGCTGCAGGCCGAAGGGGAGGCGGCGGGTCTGGAAGAAGACCTCCTCCGCTTCGATCCCCTCCTCGCTCAAGGCGAAGAGGGCCTGGACGTCGAAATAGGCATCGACGGAAGCGGTGAAGGCGAGCTCGGTCTCGCGGAGGTTGAACCCCTGCTCCAGCCCGCCGTGGCCGTGCTCGTCCGCCGCGTGGGCGCCGTGGAAGCCGTCGGCTTCCTCGAGGATCTCGCCGGCCCCGCCTCTCACGTCGTCGCGCGCATAGACGACGTCGGGGATGACCGTGATCGAAGGGTTGAAAGAGGTCCCGGAGGAGACCTGGCCGGAGGAGCCGAAGAGGGGGAAGCTCTTCGGGACGAGGCCGGTCGGCTCGACGGGGCCGGGCTCCTTGCGGGACGACGCGGCGAGGGCCGCCTTCAGCGTCTCGAGCGCCTTCTCGGTCTCGGCCTGGCGCGCCTCCAGGGCGCGGAGCTGCTCTTCGAGGGTCTGCGGATCGGGGCCGGCCTGGCCGAGCGCCGGTGCCGGAAGGAAGAGGGCGAGCGCGATCGCGCCCGCGAGCGGGGTCTTCATCGGGTCTCTCCGTGGGGCGTCCGCCGCCGGTGCGGCCGGAGCGCCGTCTCCGCCCTTCGCGGGCGGAGGTCGAGCGGACTAGAGCGGCTCGGGAGGAGAGGACACGGGAGGGGCGCGGGCCGGGCCCGGCGCGTGGCGGGTCGCGCGGGGCGCCGGGTCGGCCGCGACGGGGGGGGCCGTCGAGAGGGACTCGGCCGGAGGCGCGAGCCGGATCGGCTCCGGCTCCGGGGCGCTGCCCCCGTCGGCACGCTGGAGCAGGCAGGCGGAGCAGCGCTGCGCCTCGGAGACGCTCGCGTGGTCGTGCGGCGCCGTGACGTGGAGAAGCGCGACGAGGGCGCCGACGACGAACGCGGCGCGGCCGGCCACGGCAAGGCCGCGTAAGACGTTCCGGAAGAGGGAGGCCCCCGCCATGTCGGCGGAGGGTAGGGAGGGGGACCGGGCGTGTCAAGGAATCGGCGGAGGCGCGAGCGGGGGAGGGGGCGGCGAGCTTCGAGCGGGTCCGACCGTCTGCCGGTGCCGGGCGACGCGGAGATAATCGCCCCATGAAGAACGTCGCCGTCCTCGGAGCGGGCCTCGTCGGCTCGCTCGTCGCCCGGGACCTCGCCGCCGACGGCCGCTGGTCCGTCCTCTCCGTCGACCGGAGCGAGCACGCCCTCGGGCGCCTCGCCGGCATCCCGAACCTCGCGACGGAGCGCGCCGACCTGGCGAGCGGAGCCGAGGTCTCCCGGATCGCGTCGAAGGTCGACGTCGTCGTCGGCGCGGTGCCGGGCTTCCTCGGAACGCAGACGGTCCGGGCCGTCCTCGAGGCGGGACGGCCGGTCGCCGACATCTCCTTCTCCCCGGAAGACCCGTTCGACCTCTCGCCGCTGGCGAAGTCGAAGGGAATCCCGGCGATCGTCGACTGCGGCGTCTCGCCGGGCCTCTCGGGGCTCGCGGTGGGAAGGGCGGCCGCACGCCTCGACAGCCTCGACGACGTCCGGATCTTCGTCGGCGGGCTTCCCGCCGCGAGGCACTGGCCGTTCGAGTACCGGTCGGTCTTCTCGCCCACCGACGTGATCGAGGAGTACACGCGCCCGTCCCGATGCGTGGAAGGGGGAGAGGTCGTGATCCGGCCGGCGCTCTCGGGCGTCGAGCCTCTCGACGTCCCGGGGGTCGGGACGCTCGAGGCGTTCTACACGGACGGTCTCCGGACGCTCCTCTCGACCGTGAAGGCGCGGAACCTGTTCGAGAAGACGCTCCGCTATCCGGGCCACGCCGAGAGGATGCGGATGCTCCGCGAGACCGGTTTCTTCTCCGGCGAGCCGGTCGCGGTGGACGGCGTCCCGGTCGTCCCGCGCCGCCTGACGGAAGCGCTCCTCTTCCACGCCTGGCGGCGGCCGGAGGACGAGGCGGAGCTGACGTTCCTGCGCGTGGTCTGCGAAGGGCGCCACGGAGGCCGGCGCGTGCGCCGGACGTTCGAGCTCCTCGACCGGACGGACCCGAAGACGAGAGACACCTCCATGGCGCGGACGACCGGATTCCCGTGCGCGACCGGCGCGCGCCTTCTCCTCGAGGGGGCGCTCACCACGCCCGGGGTCTTCCCGCCGGAGCTCCTGGCGGGCGACGACGCGCTCTACGGACGTTTCCTCGCCGAGCTCGCGGTCCGCGGGGTCGCCGTCGAGGAGACGGAGGAAGAGCTCGTCGAAGGATGACCGCGCCGGGCGGGGACGCGGAAGGACGGGAGAAGCCGCCGAAGGTCCGGCGCCTGAGGGCGCTCGTGCCGGACCTGCTCGAGCTCGCCCGGCCGCGCCGGAAGCTCCTGGCCGTCGGCTTCGTCCTGATGGCCGCGGGACGGACGGCGGGGCTCGTCCTTCCCGCGTCGACGAAGGTCCTGATCGACGAGGTCGTCGCGAAGTCGCGCAACGACCTCCTCGCGCCGCTCCTCCTCGCGATCGGCGCGGCGACCCTCGTCCAGGCAGCGACGTCGTTCGCGCTCGCGCAGCTGCTTTCGAAGGGGGCGCAGCGGCTCATCGCGGAGCTCCGGACGAAGGTGCAGTCCCACGTGACGCGGCTCCCTGTCGCGTACTTCGACGGACAGAAGACGGGGAACCTCGTCTCGCGCGTGATGAACGACGTCGAGGGGATCCGGAACCTCGTCGGCACGGGCGTCGTCGAGCTCGCGGGCGGGCTCCTGACGGCGCTCCTCGCCCTCGGCCTCATGGTGACGCTCAGCCCGGTCCTGACGGGGCTGACGCTCCTCTTCCTCGGGGCCTTCGTGGCCGGCCTCTTCGCGGCCCTCGGCTCCCTGCGCCCGATCTTCCGCGAACGGTCGAAGATCCACGGCGAGGTGTCGGGCCGCCTCACGGAGACGTTCGCCGGCATCCGCGTCGTGAAGGGGTACCACGGCGAGGCCCGAGAGGACGCCGTCTTCGGGACGGGCGTGGCGCGCCTCCTCTCGAACGTCCTCCGGACGATCACCGGAATGTCGGCGCTGTCGGCCGGGGCGACGGTCCTCCTCGGAGGAGTGGGCGCCGCGGTGATGTGGGTCGGAACTCGGCAGATCGTGTCGGGCGCCCTGACCGTCGGCGGCCTCTTCACCTACACGATCCTCCTCGGGTTCCTCGTGGCCCCGGTCTTCCAGATCGTCGGGATCGGGAGCCAGCTGACCGAGGCTCTCGCGGGCCTCGAGCGGACGAAGGAGGTCCTCGCCGAGCCTCGCGAAGACGCCGATCCACGGCGGGTGGTCGACGTCCCCCCGGTCCGGGGCGAGGTCGTCTTCGAGGAGGTCCGGTTCGCCTACTCCGAAGGGAAAGAGGTTCTCCACGGAATCTCCTTCCGGGCGGAGCCGGGGAGCGTGACGGCCCTCGTCGGCCCTTCCGGCTCGGGGAAGTCGACGATCATCGGCCTGGTGGCGGCGTTCGCGTCGCCGACGGGGGGGCGCGTCCTCGTCGACGGCGTCGACCTCTCGACCGTTCGGCTCTCGAGCTACCGCTCGCAGCTCGGAGTCGTCCTTCAGGAGTCGTTCCTCTTCGACGGGACGATCCGGGAGAACGTCGCGTTCTCGAGGCCCGCCGCCACCGAGGCGGAGGTCGACGCCGCCTGCCGCGTCGCCCGGGTGGACGAGTTCGCCGAGGGGTTCGAGAAGGGGTACGAGACGGTCGTCGGCGAGCGGGGCGTGAAGCTGTCCGGCGGCCAGCGCCAGCGCGTCTCGATCGCGCGCGCCCTCCTCGCCGATCCCCGGATCCTCATCCTCGACGAGGCGACCTCGAGCCTCGACACGGAATCGGAGGCGTTCATCCAGCAGGGGCTCGCGGAGCTGCTGCGCGGCCGGACCACGTTCGTCATCGCCCATCGCCTCTCGACGATCCGGAGGGCCGACCAGATCCTCGTCGTCGAAGCGGGGGCGATCGTGGAGCGGGGGCGTCACGACGGGCTGATGGCCGCCGGTGGACGCTACGCCGAGATGGTCACCCGGCAGGCCGGCATCGGAGGGGACCTCTTCGGGGGGGGAGACGAGACGCCTTCGGAAGAGGAGGAGGGCGATCCGTCTCGGCCGGCGCCGGCCGGCCCGTTCTCGCTCCTCGGCCCCGGCAGGGCCTGAGGGCCGGGGCGAGTCAGCCCTTCGCCCGGGCCTCGTTCACCCAGATCGTCCGGCCGTCGAGCTGCGTCCGGTTCAGGGCGAGGATCGCCTTCCGGGCGTCGTCGTCGGCCATCTCGACGAAACCGTACCCCTTGGAGCGGCCGGTCGTCCGGTCGACGACGACGGTCGTCGAGGTCGTCTCGCCGAAGGCCCCGAAGATCTCCCCGAGACGAGGCGCGTCGACCTCGTAGGGGAGGTTCCCGACGTAGATCTTCATTCGCCCCGATTCTCCTACACCGTCCCGCGGAGCGGGGAGGGAAGCACGCGGAAGCTCCTGCTAAGCTCGGCGCGACATGGCGAAGATCCGCCCCTTCCCCGCCTCCCGCCCCGTTCCCTCCCGCGCCCGAGAGGTCG
>JAGOBQ010000186.1 GCA_017999215.1 Thermoanaerobaculia bacterium | reverse complement strand
CCCCTCTCCCAGCTCCTCCTGGATCGCCTTCAGCTGCTGGCGAAGGAACATCTCGCGCTGGCGGTCGCCGAGCTCCTCCTGGACCTTCGACTTGATCTCCTCCTGCGCGTCGAGGACGTCGATCTGCCTCTGGACGTGCACGAGCGTCCGCCGGACCCGGTCCTCCACGGGCAGCGTCTCGAGGAGCAGCTGCCTCTCGGCAGTCGGGATATCGATGTAGCCGGCCACGAGGTCGGCGAGACGGCCCGGGTCGTCCGCGTCGGTGAGGACGTTCCCGATCGCCTCGTCGGGCAGGCCGAGCTTCTTCGCGAGCTCCGCCGACCGCTCCCTCAGTTCCTTCAGCAGCGCGACGAACGCCGCGTCGTTGGAGTCGAGCGGGGCCATCTCCTCCGCTTCCACGACGACGGCCTCGAGGCGTCCCTCCTTCTCTTCGATCCGCATCGCGATCCCGCGCGCCTTCCCCTGGAGGAGGAGTCGCGCGCCGCCGACGCCGCGCTGGATCGGTCCGATCGTGGCGATCGTCCCGACGGTGTGGAGGAGCTCGGGCGTCACCGCCTCGAGGTCCTGCCTCTGGGTGACGGCGAAGACGAGCTGCTCGGGGCTCTTCATCGCGGTCTCGATCGCGTGGAGAGTCCCGGGGCGGCCGGCGGCGATCGGAAAGCTGACGCCGGGAAACAGGACCGCGTTGCGTAGAGGGATGACCGGGAGGACCTTCGATGGCTGCATCTGGACCTTTCGAGCCAACCTAACGTGCTGGACTCAAGAATTAACTTTAGTAGATTCGGCTTAGATTTTCAAGACAGGCAGGCAACGACCGCTATGTCCTTGACGCTGAGAACATTGACCTGGATTCCCGCTCTCGCGTTCGAGGTTCGTTCGACGGCAGAACCGCGACCGTCTGCACTGATATTCCCGGGAAAGCACCCCGCGCTATGGCGACTTCAGGGCTTCGAGGGCTCCTTCCGCCGCTTCGCGGAACGCTCGGGAGACCCCGCCGACACCGAGCTTCACGCCTCCGAAGATCCGCGAGACGAGGAGCCCCCCCTCGAGGTCGTCGCGCCTGAGGAGCTCCAGGAGGAGGCGGCCGGGATGCCCCACCTCCCCGTCGTCCTTCGACCGTTCGACGAGCGCCCCCGCGAGGTCGCGGCCGCGAAAGGCCCAGCAGTGGTGGTTCGCCTTCCGGTGCTCGCCCCGGGCGGCCTTCACGGCGTCGAGGACGTCCTCCTCCGTCGCCGCCGGAAACGCGACGGCGAAGAAGCGCGACCGCTCGACGGTCGTCTTGAAGGACGCGGAGCGGACGATTCTCACGCACCGAACTTAGCAGGAGCGGCAGGAGAATGGACCCCGCATGCGCGAACCCCTGATCCCGCCGTCCGCCGTCGCGCTCCTCGCGCTTCTCCTCGCCCCGCGCGGCGAGGCCGCCGGACCGCCGTGCGGGACGCTCACCCAGCTCCGGACGCGCATTGCCAGCGCGCCCGACGAGGCCGGGCGGACGATTGCCGCGGCCGAGGTCGCCGCGTGCGCCGGCAGGCACGGCACGCCCCTGCTCTCGCCGGGAGACGCGCCCGGCCGGCTCCGCGCCCTCTTCCTCTTCCGCTCCGCCGCGCCGCGCGTCTTCCTCGCGGGGGACATGAACGGCTGGAGCACGACCGCGCAGCCCCTCGAGAGGCTTGCGGGATCGGACCTCCACGCGCTCGAGATCGACGTCGTCGACGGCGCCCGCCTCGACTACAAGCTCGTCGTCGGCGGGACGGAGTGGACGCTCGACCCCTGGAACCCGCGCACGATGGTCGGGGGCTATGGCCCGAACTCCGAGCTTCGGACTCCGGGATACCTCCCGCCGGCCGAGGTCGAGCTTCGCCCCGGGACGCCGCGCGGACGGTTCGAAGAGCTGGGCGTTCCGAGCCGCGCGCTCGGAGGGGAGCGTCGCGCGGTCGTCTGGGTGCCGCCCGGCGCCGCCTCTTCCGCGCCGATGCCGGTCCTCTACCTCCTCGACGGCATCGACTACCGCGAGTTCGCGAAGGTCCACACGGTCGCGGAAAACCTGCTGGCCGCGGGCCGAATCCCTCCGCTCCTCCTCGTCCTCGTCCCGCCGGGGAACCGGCGGCTCGAGTACGAACGGCACGAGCCGTTCGAGCGGTTCCTCGTCGACGAGCTCGTCCCGGCGGTCGAGGCGAAATACGGCGTCCGGCGGGACCGGGACGGGCGCGGCGTCCTGGGCGTCTCGCTCGGCGGGTTCGCCGCGCTCTCGGCCGCGGCGCGGAATCCGGGCGCGTTCGGGCGCTGCGGGGCGCAGTCGACGGGGAACGCGTCTCCCGCGAACTTCGACGCGTTGCTTTCGGACCTCTCCCGCATCCCCGCCGGTGCGGCCCGGTTCCACCTCGACGTCGGGACGTTCGAGTCGGACCTCCACGGGGCGAACCTCCTCGCCGCGAGCCGGCGCGTTCGGTCCGCGCTCGCCCGGCGACAGCTCGTGCAGTACCGCGAGGTGCCCGAGGGACACAGCTGGGGCTCCTGGCGGGCGCGCGTCGCCGAAGCGCTCACGTTCTTCTGGGGCGACGAGAAGCCCCGGTCCTCCCCGGGAGCCCGTGCACTCGTGGCGCCGCCCGCCGGAGCGGAGCGATTCAACGGCGCGAGGACGAGCCTCGACGTGAAGGACGCCGACCTCGCCGACGTCGTCCGCACCCTCACCGCCGGACGCGGTCTCTCCGTCGTCGCCCCCTCGGACTTCAGAGGCACCGTCACCGCGACGTTCCGAGACGTGCCGTGGGACCAGGCCCTCGACCTCGCGCTCTCGGGGAACGACTGGGCGTTCGTGCAGGAAGGACGCGTGATCCGGATCGTCCGCAGGGGTGACGCCGCCCGCTGAGCTCGCCCTCGCATACCCGTCTGGTCTAATCGGCGGGGAGGTTCCCCGTGCCGTCCGAGAACGCCCCGCCGCGGCGCGAGCCGCTCGTCCTCCTGGCGCTCGCGCTCGTCGCGCTCGTCGTCTCCGGCATCGGGCCGAAGGACCGCGTGACCTGGCTCCTCGAGGTCGCGCCGGTCCTGATCGGCGTTCCGCTCCTCGTCGCGACGACGGCGCGGTTCCGTCTCACGCCGCTCCTCTACCGGCTCCTCTTCCTCCACGCTCTCGTCCTGATCCTCGGCGGGCACTACACGTACGCCGAGGTCCCCCTCGGAGAGTGGGCGAAGGACGCCTTCGGGTTCGCGCGAAACCACTACGACCGGCTCGGACACGTGATGCAGGGATTCGTCCCGGCGATCCTCGCCCGGGAGGTCTTCCTCCGCCGGTCGCCGCTCGGGCCGGGCGGGTGGCTGCGCCTCGCCGTCACGTCGGTCTGCCTCGCCTTCAGCGCGCTCTACGAGCTGATCGAGTGGGCGGCGGCGCTCCTCTCCGCCGAGGCGTCCGCGGCGTTCCTGGGGACGCAGGGGGACGTCTGGGACACGCAGTGGGACATGTTCCTCGCGCTCTGCGGCGCGCTCCTCGCGCAGGCGCTCCTCTCCCGCCTCCACGATCGCCAGCTCGCGCGGCTCGGCGGGCGCTGAAGCCCGGGAACGAGAAGGGCCGGGCGCCCGAAGGCGTCCGGCCCGGATTCGCTCGAAGAGAGGGTGACGTTACTTGACGCCGGGGTTCGTGCCGGCCTTGAACTCGTCGAGGTTCGACTTGCCGTCGCCGTCGCTGTCGAGGGGCTCGAGCTTGGCCCAGTCGAACGTCTTCTTCTCGGCCTTCGGGTCGACGACGAACTTCATCATGTCCTTGCCGAACGCATTCACCTCGGCGTCGCCCTTCTTGGCCATCGCCTTCACGTGGCAGCTGGCGCACTTCGCCTTCGCCGTGGGGTACTTCGCGTTCATGTCCTTCTGCATGTCCATCGTCGCGACGGCGGCCGAGCCGAGGACGATCGCGAGAACGGCGACGAGGAGGACGGCGGTGGTCTTCTTCATATCGTGGCTCCTTCCGGTCGGGGCTGGGCCCCTTCTCAGATCAATCGGTATCAAGATCTCTGCCATCCGGGAAAGGGGACGTTTCGGCTCGTCGGTGTCCTCCGGCGATCTCCGCGACGAGGACTTCGAGAATCCGTCGCGAGCGCCGGGGGGGATGCGCGTCGGAGAGAGGTCCCCGGGGGCGGAAACGGGGTCGGAAGTGCGGCCCGCAAGGACCATTCCGACCCCGCTCGCTCCTTCCGGGAATCGGCTACGCGGTCGCCGGAACGATCGAGCCCTCGGTCGGGCAGACCTCGACGCACTTCGGCGAGTCGTAGTGCCCCTGGCACTCGGTGCACTTCGCCGCGTCGATGACGTAGGTCATGTCGCCCGGGCTGATCGCCTGGTTCGGGCACTCGGGTTCGCAGGTCCCGCAGCTGATGCAGTTCTCGGTGATCATCATCGCCATGACGGCCTCCTCGTTTGGGGGGGACGCCTTCTCCCTGCCCCCCGCGAAGCCGGACCGACACGGGCCGGCAACCGGAAGAGGCTAGGGGAGGAGAGTGGCCGGCACAATGATGCGAACGGATCATTCCGAAATGGCGCCGCCGGCGCCGCGTATCCCGTTGACATCACGCCGGATCGGGTTCCAAATTCCCTGTGCTGGCCGCTCGCCCGAAGGACCCTCAGGAGGTCGCGGCGGCAGAGGCGTCGGTGGGGCCCGCGGCGGAGGGAGCCGCTGGAGGAGAGACGGAGAGTGCCGGCGTCCGACCCGATCCGGAAGCACGAAAGGAGACCGAAGTGAGAGTTCCGACCCGATTCCTCCTCGTCGCCCTCGTGGCACTCGTCCTGGCGCCGGCCCTCGTCGCCCAGGAGGGAGGTCGCATCGACACCGCCATCGCGTCCGACAGCCGCGAGACGATGGCCGAGCGCTCCTCGTTCCCCCCGACGCAGCCGAAGATCTACGTCTTCGCGATGGTCGCGGACGCCCCGCCGGACACCCCGGTCCGGGCCGTCTGGATCGCGGAGAAGTGCGAGGGCCAGCCGCCGAACACGAAGTTCGCCGAGCGGACGACGAAGTTCCCCGGCGGCGCGACCTGGATCCCCTTCTCCTACACGAAGCCGAGCCCGCAGTGGGCCTCGGGCTCCTACCGCGTCGAGCTCTACCTCGGCAAGCAGCTCGCGGCGACGGTGAAGTTCTCGGTCACGAAGTAGCGCCTCCGGGCGCCTCGAGATCCGCGCGCGGCCGCCCTTCCGGGGCGGCCGTTTCGCTCTGCGCGCTGCCGCGGAGCTCCGCTGCGCCGCCCGAGACGATGAAAGCCATCGCGTCGGCCCCGCGCGCGGCGAGCGGCGTCACGAGCCGCCGCGGGACGACGAGGAGCTGCCCGGCGAAGTTGTACGACTGCGGCAGGTAGACGCCGACGTGGTCGGGCAGGCCGGCGCCGTCGAGGGACTCCCGGGTGAGGAACCCGACCGCCTTCAGGCCGCTCGCCTCGTCGAGCGTGACGAAGACCGGCCGCTCGAATCCCTTCCGCTCCCCGACGAACGCGTCCGTCACGTCGCGGATCGCCGAATAAAGGAGCTTGACGAACGGGAGGCGCCGGAAGATCCCCTCGACGAGCTCGAAGAGGCGCTTCGTGACGAAGTTCGAGGCGAGCGCCCCGATGACCACGATGAGAGCGATCGTGGCGAGGAACCCCGCCCCGGGAACGGGGAGTCCCATCCAGGCGTCGACCGCCCGGAAGACGAAGACGACGATCGCGATCGTCAGGACCGAAGGGACGAAGACGAGGAGCCCCTGGAGGAAGTAGCGGAGGAGGACGCGCATGGCGCGCGAAGTCTACGGGGCCGCGCGCCGGCCCGCCGGGAGAGCGGGCGCCGGGCCGCGCTAACGCGGTTTGTGCTCCGTCTCGTGGTAGAACCGCCTCAGCCCGGAAGACGAACCGAGGAGGAGTGCCGTGCCCGAGACGTTCCGCTCCGTCCCGCAGATGCTGCTTCGGCGCGTCGCGAAGACGCCCGACCGCGAGGCCTATCTTCGTCCCGTTCCGGACGGATGGGAGCCCCTGACCTGGCGCCAGGTGGGCGAGCGCGTCCGCGCGATCGCGTGCGGCCTCCGCGCCCTCGGCCTCGAGGACGAGGAGCGCGCCTCGATCCTCGCGAGCACCCGGCTCGAGTGGATCCTCGCCGACCTCGGGATCCTCTCGGCCGGCGGCGCGACGACGACGATCTACCCCTCGACGACGACGCCCGACGCGCTCTTCATCCTCCAGGATTCCGACACGCGGATCCTCTTCGCCGAGAACCCGGAGCAGGCGGAGCGGATCGCCCGGGAGCGCTCGAAGACCCCCGGCCTGAAGGCGATCGTCCTCCTCGAAGGGGAAGGCTCCCCGGACGGCTTCGTCCTGACCACCGACGCGCTCATGGAGAAGGGGCGCGCCTGGGACGCGGCGCATCCCGGCCGTTTCGAGGATCTCGTCGAGGCCGTCCGACCCGAGGCCCTCGCCACGCTCATGTACACCTCGGGGACGACGGGCCGGCCGAAGGGAGTCGAGCTGACGCACGACTGCTGGGTCTACGAGGCGGAAGGAATCGACGCCCTCGGCCTCCTGACGGAGGACGACCGCCAGTTCCTCTGGCTTCCCCTCGCCCACTCCTTCGGGAAAGTCCTCGAGGCCGCCCAGCTCCGGATCGGCTTTTCGACCGCGGTCGACGGACGCGTCGAGAAGATCGTCGAGAACCTCGGCCAGGTGCGCCCGACGTTCGTCGCGGCCGTCCCGCGCATCTTCGAGAAGATCTACAACAAGATCGTCGGCGGCGCGAAGGAGGCCGGCGGTGCGAAGTGGGCGATCTTCTCGTGGGCCGTCGGCGTCGGCCGCGAGGTCTCGCGCCTCCGGCTCGCCGGGAAGGAGCCGTCGGGCCTCCTCGCCCTCAAGCACAAGATCGCGCACAAGCTCGTCTTCAGCAAGCTCCACGCCCTCTTCGGCGGGCGCCTCCGCTTCTTCATCTCGGGCAGCGCCCCGCTCGCGAAGGCCCTCGGAGAGTTCTTCCACGCGGCGGGCGTCCTCATTGCAGAGGGCTACGGGCTCACGGAGACGAGCGCCGCCAGCTGCGTGAACACGTTCGAGCACCTTCGCTTCGGCACGGTCGGCCACCCCCTCCCCGGGACGCAGGTGAAGATCGCCGAGGACGGCGAGATCCTCATCAAGGGACGCGGCGTCATGCGCGGCTACCGCAACCTCCCCGAGCAGACCGCCGAGGCGCTCGACGCGGACGGCTGGCTTCACACGGGCGACATCGGTCACGTCGAGGACGGCTTCGTGAAGATCACGGACCGGAAGAAGGACCTCATCAAGACCTCGGCGGGCAAGTACGTCGCCCCGCAGATGCTCGAGCGGAAGCTCGCCGTCGCCTGCCCGTACGTGAGCCACTCGCTCGCGCACGGCGACAACCGGAACTTCGTCTCGATGCTCGTCGCGCTCGACCCCGAGGCGATCACGAAGTGGGCCGCCGCCCGGGGCCTCGGCGGGAAGCCCTACGCCGAGGTCGTCGCCTCGAAGGAGGTCCGCGACCTGATCGCGCCCTACATCGAGGAGGTCAACAAGGACGTCGCGAGCTGGGAGCAGGTGAAGAAGTGGACGATCCTGCCGGCCGACCTGACGCTCGAGACCGGAGACCTCACTCCGTCGATGAAGCTGAAGCGGAAGGACGTCGAGCGAAAGTACCGGCAGACGCTCGACGGCTTTTACGAGGGGACGGTCGTCGACGTCTGAGCCGGGCGGGAGCGCTCCCGCCCGGCGCCTCGGCGGGCGGCGGGCTCAGGCCCGCGTCACCCTCTCGAGCAGGAACATGTACG
>JAGOBQ010000185.1 GCA_017999215.1 Thermoanaerobaculia bacterium | reverse complement strand
TTCCCGAAGGCCGGCTCGTAGTCGCTCCCGGCTGCGATCGTCAGCCATTCGACGAGGAGCTCGTAGTTCCCCTTCCCGGTCAGGCCGAACGCCTCGTCGAGCGCGGCGCATTCCTCTGCGGGGAGCCGCCGCGGGAGCTTCTGGAGATAGAGGAGCGTCTCGGAGGCGGTCCAGCTCGCGACCTGCTCGCTCGTCGGCCGGACTCCCTTCTCCCAGCCCGCCGCGAGCGCGGCGAGCGCCTCGGCCTTCTCCGAGCGGAAGACGGGGGCGTTCGCGGGGAGGCCCGGCTCGTGGAGCCACGCGTCGGCGTTCGCCTTCGCGGCCATCCCGGGGAGCTTCTCCTCGAGGAACGCGAGGAACTCCTCGGTCGTGATCGACTGGAAGCGGAACCGCTTCATGTAATCGGCGAGGAACTCGTCCCACGCCGCGCGCCCGACGGTCCGCTCGAGGAGGACGACGAGGCGCGCCCCCTTCTCGTACGGGACGGAGGAGAACGCGTCGTCGGGGTCGATCCCTTCGAGGTGCGTCCGGAGCTTCGTCAGCGGGGAGTCGGCGCCGAAGCGCGCGATCGACTCCGCGAGCGCCTTCTCGCCGATCGCCCAGCCGAGCGTCGCCGCCTCCTCGCCGTGGATCGCCTCGAGGATCCGCCGCTCGGCCCAGACCGTGAACCCCTCGTTCAGCCAGAAGTGCTCGGAGGTCGCGTTCGTGACGAGGTTCCCGGTCCAGGAGTGGGCGAGCTCGTGCGCGACGACGTCGACGAGCGAGCGGTCCCCCGCGAGGAGCGTCGGCGTCAGGAACGTCATCCGGGGGTTCTCCATCCCGCCGTAGGGGAACGAGGGCGGGAGGACGAGCATGTCGTAGCGGTCCCAGTCGTACGGGCCGAAGAGCCCCTCGGCCTTCACGATCATCTCCTCGACGCCGGCGAACTCCCACGCCGCCTTCTCCACCGTCGCCGGCGCCGCCCAGACGCGGGCGCGCGGCGAGAGGTCGCGCGACTCCAGCTCGCCGACGGCGAGGGCGAGGAGGTAGGTCGGGATCGGCTGCGGCATGTCGAAGAGGAACGTCCGCGTCCCCTTCCCCTCGATCACGCCCGAGGGGCCGGCCGACATGACGGCCGAGAGCGGCGCCGGGACGGTCACCTCGGCGTGGTACGTCACGCGGAAGCGGGCCGTGTCCTGGCACGGCACCATCGTCCGCGCGTGGATCGCCTGGCACTGGCTGAAGAGGAACGGGTGCCTCTTCCCTTCCGTCTGCTCCGGCGCGAGCCACTGCAGGCCGATCGCGTCGGGCGAGGTGTGGTAGCGGAGGAGGACCTCCGTCGTCCCCGTCGGGAGCTTCAGCCGGAGCCTCCTTCCGAGGATCGGGTCCTCCGGACCGAGGTCGAAGAGGACCTCTCCGCCGCCCGAGGCCGTGACCGCGGAGATCGTGATCCCCTTCGTGTCGAGGTCCATCGGGCCGCCCGCCGGGGCGGCCAGCTCGAGGACCGCCCGCCCGTCGATCCGCTTCCTCTCGAAGTCGACCGCGAGGTGGAGGCGCAGGTGCTTCGTGACCGGCTGGGTGTCGTCGGCGTACGAGTGGGGGTCAACGAGGGCCATGGAGGTCCCCTTTCGCATTTCGATCCGCCTCGCGGCGGGGACGGCATTTTCCCACCTGTTCGCCTCTATCATCCCGGCCCATGAGCGAAGCGAAGCCCGCCGGGCTCCTCAAGTCCTTCCCCAGGGTGTTCTGGGTCGCGAACGTGATGGAGCTCTTCGAGCGAGGGGCCTACTACGGCATGAACTCGGTCCTCGCCGTCTACCTGACCGCCGACGTGGCGAAGGGCGGCCTCGGCTTCGGCGAGAGCTCCGTCGGGTTCCTCCAGAGCCTCATCTACGCCTGCACCTACGTCGTCCCGATCCTCGGCGGGGCGCTCGCCGACCGGTACGGCTACCGGCGGATGCTCCTCCTCTGCTTCGCCCTCCTCTCGACCGGCTATTTCGCCGCGGGGTACATGTCGTCCTACGCGGCGGTCTTCGCCTCGCTCCTCGTGATGGCGATGGGCGGCGGGCTCTTCAAGCCGATCATCTCGGGGACGATCGCCCGCTCGACGAACGAGTCGAACTCGGGCTTCGGCTTCGGGATCTACTACTGGATGATCAACCTCGGCGCGTTCCTCGCGCCGCTCGTCGTCTCGATCCTGAAGGGCTTCTCCTGGCGGTACGTCTTCCTCGCCTCGTCCGCCTACGTCGCCCTCATGTTCCTGCCCACGATCTTCGTCTTCCGGGACCCGCCGCTCCCCGAGAACCGCAAGACGCTGGGCGAGGTCGCCCGCGGCGCCGCGATGGTCCTCGGCGACGCGCGCTTCATGCTCATGATCGTCGTCTACTCGCTCTTCTGGATCCTCTACTTCCAGAACTTCGGGTCGGTCCTCTGGTTCCTCCGCGACTTCATCGACCCCGCCCCGATGAACGCCGTCTTCGCCTCCCTCGGCCTTCCGTTCAAGTTCGACGCCGAGTTCGTGACGGTCATCAACGCCGGGACGATCATCCTGCTCCAGGTCCTCGTGAGCCGCATCGTGAAGGACCTGAAGCCGCTCCCGACGATGCTCGGCGGCGTCGCGATCGGGGCGCTCGGCTTCCTCTGCCTCGCCTTCGCCCAGAACGTCTGGCTCTTCATCCTCGGGATCGCGGTCTTCTCGGTCGGCGAGATGACGGCCCACCCGAAGTACTACAGCTACGTCGGCCTCGTCGCCCCGCAGGACAAGAAGGCCGTCTACATGGGCTACGCGTTCCTCTACGGCGTCTTCGGGAGCCTCATCGGCTCCTCGCTCGGCGGCGAGCTCTACAGCGCCTGGCTCAAGCCGCTCGTCGGCTCGCCCGAGGGGATCCTCGCCGCGCGGAACTTCTGGCTCCTCTTCGTCCTCCTCGACGTCTTCGCCGTCGTCGGCCTCCTCTTCTACAACCGCGCGTTCGCCCACGACACGCCCGAGGCGAACCTGAAGGCCCGGAGGATCATGATCGGGCTCTACGTCCTCTTCATCGTCGTCGGAGGCTTCTTCCTCTGGAGGGCGCTCTTCGGCGGCGCGGAGATCTCCTACAAGACGCTCGTCCAGGCGACGATCCTGACGCTCCTCGGCGTCGGCGGCGTCCTGATCAGCCGGAGCCGGCCCACCGGGGCGTAGCGCGGATGGAGCCCGGGGCGGCCCCGGCCTGCCGGCTCTGCGGCGGGGAGATGCGTTCCTTCCTCGACGTCGACGAACGCTTCTCCCTCGCCCGCTGCGAAGCCTGCTCCCTCGTCTCGACGCGGCCGGAGCTTCCCGAGGAGGAGATCGCGGCGTTCTACCCGCCCGAGTACTACGGGCGGCGGAACCGGCGCTTCAACGTCGTCTTCGAGCGTCTCATCGTCGTCTTCCGCGAGCGCCGCGCGCGGCTCATCGCCCGGCGCGCCCGGCGCGGCCGGGTGCTCGACGTCGGCTGCGGCCGGGGGGTCCTCCCGGCCCAGCTGCGGCGCCGGGGCTGGGACGCCCACGGGCTCGAGCTGTCGGAGACGTCGGCCACGCACGCCCGCGAGGTCCTCGGCGTCCCGGTCTTCGTCGGCCCGATCGAGGAGAGCCCGTTCGAGGACGGGTCGTTCGAGGCGGTCGTCTTCTGGCACGTCCTCGAGCACCTGCGCGACCCGCGGTCGGCGCTGGGGCGCGCCCGCCGGCTCCTCGCGCCGGGCGGCCTCCTCGTCGTCGCCGTCCCGAACTTCGAGAGCCTCCAGGCCCGGGTCGGCGGGCGCGGCTGGTTCCACCTCGACGTCCCCCGCCACTACCACCACTTCGGCCGCGGCGTCCTCGCGCGCCTCCTCGACGAGGAAGGGTTCGACGTGGAGGAGGTGAGCCACTTCGCGCTCGAGCAGAACCCGTACGGCTGGATCCAGAGCCTCCTGAACCGGCTCGGCCTGCCGGCGAACCTCCTCTACACGGCGCTGAAGCGCGACGGTGCGCGCGACGTCGCGCACCCGGTCCGATCGGCGCCCGTCTCCTTCGCCCTGACGCTCCTCGCGCTCGTCGCGGTCCTCCCCCTCTCCGGGCTCCTCTTCACGGCCGAGCTCCTCCTGCGCCGGGGCGGGACGGTGGAGGTGTGGGCACGCCGGCGTGAGGCCCCCGCGCCGACCGCGGCCCGCTGACCTCCGGGACGCGGCCCCTCGCGAGGCGTGCGCCGCGTCACGGGCGCGTCGAGGAAAACGGCCCCCTCCGGCTCGCAGTTCCCCCTCGAGCCCCGTCCCGTGGCATCGTGCGCGGTCGGGGCGGGCTCACTCCCGCCCGAGGAGAGAAATCGATGAAACGGATCCCCGTCCTTTCCGCGCTCCTCCTGCTCGCCGCGGCCTCGGCCGCGCCCGCCGCCGACCTGACGACGCTCCAGAAGGCCTACTTCGCTTCGACGAAGCCCGGGAGCTGGGCCCGGTACGAGATGACGTCGACCGACCCGAAGGGGAAAGTCCAGAAGAGCGAGATGACGATGTCGCGCCTCGGCGGCGACGGCGACCGCGTCTGGTTCGAGATCCGGTCGGTCCCGAAGGAGGGGTCGAAGGGGAAGCCGACGACGATCAAGTACCTCCTCGACACCGGCTTCAAGGTCGAGAAGAACGCGCTCGACTACATGAAGTACGTGGAGTCGATGATCTTCCAGGTCGACGGCGAGGAGGCGATGGAGTACCCGCCGGACATGATGCGGCAGGTCGCCTCGGCCTTCGTCTCGAACGTCGACTACGGCGCCGACGTGACCTCTCTCGGCCCCTGCATGACCGACGGGAAGACCGGAGAGCAAGTCGTCATCCGCGGCTCGTTCGACGTGAAGGTCGTCATCGTGAGGATGAAGGGGACGACGGAGACCGAGCTCTGCCTGAGCGACGCCGTGCCGTTCGGCCGCCTCTCCGAGAAGACCGTCACGAAGGACGACAAGGGGCGCCTCACCTCGACGACCGAGTCGCGCCTCGTCGACTCCGGGACGGGCGCCACGTCGGCGATCAAGGGACCGGTCAAGAAGATCGAGCTCCCGAAGATGCCCTGGGGCTGAGGCCGGAGCCTCCCGGACCGGAAGGGGCCGCGCCCGGCCCTTCCGGTCCCCGCCGCGCCCGGTCAGCCCCGCCCGAAGGCGACGAGGAGGACGATCCCCGCCGTCACGACGAAGATCCCGGCGAGCGTCCGCGCGTCGAGGCGCTCGCGCCCGATGACGAGCGCGAACGGCACGGAGAGCGCCGGCGCGAGGGACGTCAGGGCCGCCGCCACGGCGAGCGGCGTGTGCGTCAGCCCGACGACGAAGAGCGCCGTCCCCCCGACGCTCTCGAGGAGGAAGACGGGCCAGACGCGCTTCATCTCGGAGGCGGGGACGACGAGCGACGACGGCCGCCGCCGCATCAGGAGCGTCCCGGCCGGCAGGAGCGCCGCAGCGAAGCCCATGCGGAAGACGTTCACGGCCGCGACCGGGAGGTCCGCGCCCCCCTTCGTCACCGCGAACGTGTTGAGGGCCCAGAAGAGCGAGGTGGCGAGGGCGAGGAGGACGCCGGCCGTTGCCGGGCGAGCGCTGCTTCCCGCGGAGGCGCCGTCGGACGCGTCCGGCCCTTCGTCCCGCGCCCGCCCCCGGCCGATCACCGTCACGACTCCCGCCACGACGAGGCCGACCCCGGCGAGGCCTGCCGCGCCGACGCTCTGGCCGAGGAACGCCCACCCGGCGAAGGCCGACCAGAGCGGATAGGTGGAGGCGATCGCGAGGGAGACCGGGACGCCGAGGGAACGGGCGCTCGCGAGGAACAGCGCGTCGCCGACAACGTAGCTCCCGACGACGCTCAGCAGGAGCCATCCCGCGCGGCCCGGCGTCACGAGGGCGAGGCCGGTCGCCGGCCCGGAGAGGAGCGCGACCGCGAGGAAGATCGGGAAGGAGAGGGCGGCCCGCATGAAGTTGACCGCCATCGGCCCGTGGTCGCGCGCCACGCGGGCGTAGACGTTCGCCGCGAGGGCCCAGAACGCGGCCGACCCGAGGCAGGCGAGCGGGCCGAGGAGGAGGGCGGCGGTCACGGAGAGAGGTGCGTCAGGCGGCCGCGGCCGCGCGAAGACCGGTGGTTTCCGCGGGTTCCCGGTGGCGGTCGATCGCGTACGCCCAGATGACGAGGAGCCACTGCGCGTGCCCCGCCCAGGCGATCGCCTTCGAATCGGGCGGCGCGCCGCCGAAGAGGTTCGCGGCGTAGACGACGAGGAGGAACGCGACGAGGCCGGCCAGCGCCCAGGTCCCGGCGCGATCGCGGGGGCGCGTCGCGCGAACGTAGAGCGCGACGCCGCCGGCGAAGAGGGCGAGCTCGACGACGAGCGTCGCCGGCAGGGAGCTCCAGAGTCCGAGGCCGACCTTCGGGCCGCCTCCCGGGAGGAGCGGGAGGTCCGGGCGATGCGTCAGGAGGTCGAGGAGCCAGTGGCTGACGACCGCGCCGAACAGGACGGCGGAGCCCGCGGCGGAGCGCTTCGCCAGGTGGTAGACGCCGGCGAAGAGGGCTCCCCAGAGGACGACGGCCAGGAGCGAGTGGGAAATCGGGTAGGAGACGAAGTCGAGCGGCGTGACGCGGGTGATGCCCGGACGGACCTCGACCCGCTCGAGGCCGAGGAGGAGGAGCGTCGGCCAGAGGAGGTCGATGAACTGGGAGGCGAGGACGAGGGTTCCGAGCGAGACGCGCGGCGCGGCCGCCTTCCCCGCGAAGCCGACTCCGAAGTGGCCGACGAACATGGCGGCGGAGAGTAGCAGGGGCGCCCGGAGGTTTCCCGGGTCAGCAGTCGGGGAGGCCGACGCTGACGTTCGCGTGGGCGGCGAGGCGGGCCGCGAGGCCGCCGCGCGCCGTCTCCTTGTACTTGCTCTTCATGTCGAGCCCGGTGTCGCGCATCGTCCGGATGACGTCGTCGAGGGAGACGAAGGCCTGCCCGTCGCCGCGCAGGGCGAGGCGCGCGGCGTTGATCGCCTTGACCGCCGCCATCGCGTTCCGCTCGATGCACGGCACCTGGACGAGGCCCCCGACCGGATCGCAGGTGAGGCCGAGGTTGTGCTCCATCGCGATCTCCGCCGCGTTCGCCGCCTGCTCCGGCGTCCCGCCGAGCACCTCGGCGAGCGCGCCGGCGGCCATCGAGCAGGCGCTCCCGACCTCTCCCTGGCAACCGACCTCGGCGCCGCTGATCGACGCTCCCTCCTTGCAGAGGAGACCGATCGCGCCGGCCGTCAGGAGCATCCGCACGACCCCGGCGTCGGTCGCGCCCGGAACGAAGCGCCGGTAGTAGTGGAGGACCGCCGGAAGGATCCCGGCGGCACCGTTCGTCGGCGCCGTGACGACGCGGCTTCCGGCGGCGTTCTCCTCGTTCACGGCGAGGGCGTAGAGGCTCACCCAGTCGATCGCGGTGAGCGGGTCGGCGAGGCCGCTCTCGGGGAACTCCGTCAGCTTCCGGAAGAGGCTGGGCGCGCGGCGCTTCACGCCGAGCCCGCCCGGGAGGGCCCCTTCCGCGCGACAGCCGCGCCGGACGCACTCCTGCATCACGGCCCAGATCCGGAGAAGGCCCGCCTCCGTCTCGGCCTCCGCCCGGAACGCCGCTTCGTTCAGCCGGACCACCCCGCTGATCCCGAGCGCCGTCCGCTCGCAGGCGGCGAGGAGCTCCTCCGCGGTCCGGAACGGGTGCGGGACCACGACGTCGGCCGTGGCGTCCGCTCCCGCAGCCCCCTCCTCGACGACGAAGCCGCCGCCGATCGAGAAGAACGTCCGTTTCGCGATCGTCTCTCCGGCCGGCCCGAAGGCCGCGAGAACGAGAC